>JAEWAA010000341.1 GCA_023391955.1 Bacillota bacterium
GCCAATAGCTGGAGCAGTGTAGACTTCCCGGAGCCCGTGCAGCCGGCCACCAGCGTCAGCTCCCCTGCTGTGAAGGAGCAGTCTAATAAACCTTCCCGGTTGAGCCCGCTGCTTCCCGGGACAGCAACTTTATGCATGTACCGCCCGTTCATGCCAACACCGCCCTCTCCAACGCCTCAGGCGTCAGCGGAAAACGGTCCGTGAGCAGCCCCCTTGCTTTCAGCTGTTCCGCTACCGCGACGCTTAAGGGCGGGAGGAGACCTGCCGCCCGGCAAGGGGAACAGCTCTCCCCGGTTGTAAAACCCGTCCGGCCATAGAAAAAATCCTCCGGAGTACCCTCAAACACCAGCTTCCCTTCATCCAGCGCCCATACCCTGCCGGAATACGCCGCCTCCTCCAGCAGCTGGGTAATGTGAATTACTGTCATTCCCTGCTTTTGAAGGGACAGCAGGACAGACAGCAGCCCGCGCCGGGCCTCCGGGTCCAGCATGGAGGTGGCTTCATCGGCAATCAGCACGGACGGCCGCACCGCCAGTGCACCGGCTAAAGCCAGCAGCTGCTTCTGACCGCCGGATAAGCTGCCCACCGGGCATGCTTCCAGCCCGGCCAGCCCTGTGGCGGCCAGTGCTTCCCGCTGACGGAGCTCCATCTTCTCCGGTGGAATCCCCGCACACTCCATCCCGAAGCGGAGATCCTCCTCTACTGTTTCACCTATAAGCTGCGCCTCCGGGTTTTGCATGACCAGCCGGACAGAAGCCCCTTGGGCAGAGCGCCCGATTTCACCGGAATACCGCCCGTCCAGCCCCGCCAACAGACGGCCCAGAACACTTTTTCCGCTGCCATTCCGGCCGGCTACCGTCAGCCATTCACCTTCACGGATTGAGCCGGATACCTGATGAAGCACCGCCTCTTCTCTTCCCGGCAGGTAAACACTGACCTCCCGCAGCTCAATTAGAGACTTTTCCAATTTTTTCACCGCCCGTCTATTCAAACGCCCATGGGCATGTTACAATGCCATCAGCGAATTGTTAACCTCACATCGCAAAATTAGGTTAACAAATCAAAGGAGGTTTGGCAATGCCCTTTTCGTTTTCCACCAAAGGACTTGTATTTATGACCGCTTTCAGCGCACTTTTTGTGTTATCCAGCTATTTGAATTTGCACTTGGGTTTTTCGCCTGTTCCCATCTCCATGGAGAATTTTGTGGTGATGCTGGCGGGTGCGATCCTTGGGCCGGTTTACGGCTTCGGCAGTATCGCGTTGGTGATTGTGCTCTCCGTGCTGGGGCTGCCAATCATGGACGGCCGCGGCGGCTTCGCGCTGCTCACCGGTCCAACAGGCGGCTTCGTATGGATGTTTCCTGTTGCCGCTTTTCTGATCGGTCTGGTCTCGCGTTATGTCCGCGGAAGCCGCCTGTGGACCACTGTAGCCCTGATCGCCGCGGCAGAGCTGTTCGGCTCCCTCCTGCTGTACGTGACCGGCGTGCCGTGGCTGGCCCATGTGGCCAACTATTCCTTCGCCAAGGCTATGGCAGCAGGCTGTTACCCCTACCTGCCGGGTGACGCCGTTAAGGCCGTGCTGGCCGGTTTGATCGCCGCCACTGTGCGCCAGGTGTTCCCCCTTGTGCGGATTACCGGACAGGCCGGCTATTCCGGGGCGGAGACCACCATTTCCAAGTAGCCGCTTACCCCCGGTACGCATTCACAAAAGTGCCTTGCCTGGAACGAAATTTCAGGATAATCTGCTCCCCTCGGAGTTTTCAAACTCACCCTAGGCGCCTATCCCACATATCCTGTAGCATCAGCGGATCACAACAGGAGGTGTGCGTGATGTGGGAGGATTGGGAAAAGCTGTTCAGACAAGTTGCCAAAACCTCGCAGCAGGTCAAAAAAGCATTGGATGATTTCCGTGGTCCGGAGCCTCATGTGAGAATTTATGAGACGGACCGCTACGTAAAGGTTGTCGTCAGTCCCATGCCGGAGCAAAAGGTGCGGCGCTGGTCGGTGAAGGTAATGGGTGACCGGGTGTTCATCCGGGGCAAATACGAGGTGGAAACATTATCGAAGGATGACCTAGGCTACGAAATGGCGGATTTGCGGGCGGATGAATTCGTGAAGGCGGTACGGCTGCCCGTACCCGTGGAAGCGAAGCCCTACAATTCCCGCAAAGAAGGAGAGGTGCTGATCGCCACCTTCCTGAAGCGCAAGGAGCTGCCGGCCGGTGGTTGGTTTGATCTTTAGAAGTTTGTCCCAGACTCCTCAATAAACAAGACCGTCGTTTGCCCCAGGGCTTGGACGGTCTTGTTCTATCATCTGCTAGGGCGGGTTTGCAAACTCGGCCTAGAATCCGTAAATGGTCATGCCCCCGTCCACAAACAGGGTTTGGCCGGTTATGTATCCCGATGCTTCAGAGGAGAGGAACACCACCGGTCCCACCAGATCACGCAGCTCGCCGATCCGCTTAAGGGGAGTCCGGGACAGCACCTCGGCTACAAACTCCTCATTTTGCAGAAGCTTCTCGGTTAACGGGGTTTTGAAGTACCAGGGACCGATAGCATTCACAAGAATATTGTGCTTGCCCCACTCCAGCGCCAGGATCTTGGTCATCTGGATCATAGCGGCCTTGGTGGAGCCATACACTACACCGGTGCGGAGGGCGGTATGGCCGGCAACGGAGGCCACATTCACGATTCTTCCCCCACCCGCTTCCTTCATATACCGTCCGGCGCACTGGGACATCATAAAAGCGGACTTCAGGTTGGTCTGCACAATGGTTTCCCATTCCTCATCGGTCACCTCCAGGGCAGGCGTCCGGATATTCATTCCGGCATTATTCACCAGAATGTCCAGCTTGCCCGCTTCCCCAACCGCCTTCGCAACAGCGGCCTCCACCTGCTCCCGGCTGGTCACATCCGCCCTGCAGATATAAGCCTTGCGGCCTGTCCGCCGGATTTCCGCCGCCGTTTCCTCCAGATCGGACTCTGTCCGTGCGGTCAGAGCCACATCCGCTCCCGCCTCGGCCAAGCCTACGGCAAGAGCTCGTCCGATTCCTTTGCCTGCGCCGGTGACCAGCGCTGTCTTTCCTTCCAAACCGAATGAAGGCAATAGCATGATATCCATCCTCCTGGCGTATATTGGTATTCAAAAAATACAGCCTGCATACAGAATTGATAATGCTGGTAGTGGTGGAGGATACTATGTTTTAACGGTCCGTCCAAGACCCCTGTGCATTTTTTGTGACAAATGTGTATCTTTTTTGAAACGTTACCGGGGGTTTTCACGTAGTACGTTTCAGCAACCAAAGAACAGCATGGAAAGGGAGTGGCATTTTTGGAGGTATACCAAGGCGATAAAGACGGAAAAACCGTAAAGCTTCCCCAGGTTCCCAAAAATACGGTAAAGAAAATTGCCTTTGGCGCTGCCGTTGTGGTCATTGCCGGTCTGGCCTGGAGCAGTATCTACACGGTGCAGGAGGAAGAACAGGCCGCTATTATGACCTTCGGGAAATACACGGCAACACAAGAAAGCTCAGGACTTCATTTTAAGCTTCCTTATCCCATTCAGCAAGTTGTGATTGTACCGGCCAAGCTGACCCAGAAGATTCATATCGGCTACCGGGAGGTAAACGGCAAGGTCAACGCTGTTGACGAAGAAGCGCTGATGATTACCGGTGACGAAAACATCGTTTCGGCGGACGCAGTGGTAGAATGGCGGGTCTCCGACCTTCACAAGTATTTGTATAACATTGAGAACCCCGAGCACTTCCTGCGGAATTCGGCCATTGCCTCCATCCGCTCGGTCATCGGCTCCACCAAGCTGGACTATGCCATTACCGAAGGGAAAACCGTGATTCAGACCGATGTAAAATCCAAGCTCGAGGAATTGATGAACCAGTATAATACCGGGATTCACATTATCGACTTAAAGTTCCAGGATATTGAACCGCCGGAGGGCCAGGTGCAAACGGCGTTTAAGTCCGTCACCAATGCCCGTGAGGAAAAGAACACCAAGATCAACCAGGCGCAGAAATATGTCAACGACCGCCTGCCCAAAGCCCGCGGTGAAGCCCAGGCGCTGATCGAAAAAGCCGAAGGCGAAAAGCAGTCCCGGATATTGAACGCCCAAGGGGACGTTTCCAAATTTGATGCAGTATATGCGGAATATGTAAAAAGCCCCAACGTAACCAGCAACCGGCTGACGCTGGAAACGCTGGAGAAGATCCTTCCCAAGGCGAAGGTTATTATTACCGAGGGCAGCGGCAATACCGTGAATTATCTGCCGCTTAACGACCTCCTCCGCAGCTCGACTACAGGCAATAACGCAGCAGGTACAGGCGGCACAGCCGGGACTCAAGGAGGTGGCAACCGATGAAACGTTGGATCGGCATATCAGTCGGAGCATTGGTGCTGATTATTCTGGCGGCAAGCTCCCTCTTTATCGTAAAGGAAAGTGAATACAAGGTTGTACTGAAGTTCGGTGAAGCGGTCCGCATCCATGAAAATCCGGGGATCAAGATCAAGATTCCGTTCATTGAAACAGTCTCCACTCTCCCCAAATACCAGAAGGTCAGTGACAGCCAACCGACCACGATCATGACCAAGGACAAAAAGCCCATTATCGTGGACAATTATACTGTATGGCGGATCAACAATTCGCGCAGCTTCCTGCAAACGCTGAAGACAGTTACCACCGCAGAGAGCCGCATTAGCGACGCCGTGTATAACACCGTTCGCCGGAAGCTGTCGGAAATCGATTATGGCAGCATTATCAGCGAGGACTCCTCCCGCGGCAACCTGAATGATGATATCACCAAGGAAGTATCCGATATTGTCGCCCGTCAGAATTACGGCATTGAAGTCATCGATGTCCGCATTAAACGGACGGACCTGCCGGAGGAGAACAAGGAAAGTGTCTACAAACGGATGATTTCCGACCGGGAATCCATCGCAGCCGGATATCTGTCCGAGGGTGATGAGGAATCCAAGAAAATCACCTCCAATGCAGACCGTCAAGCCCAAGAGCTCATCGCTCAAGCCGAGGCTGACTCCAAGAAGATTATCGCCGAGGGTGAACAAGAGGCTGCCCGGATCTATAATGATTCGTACGGCAAGGACCCGGAATTCTATAAGCTGTACCGGACTTTGGAAAGCTATGTAACTACCTTCCAGGGTGAGCCTGTGATCCTCCTCCCCATCGATTCTCCGTATACCCGTATCCTGCTGGGACAATAAACTCCCGCCGGTATAAAAGAAGAAGCCTGACAGAGCGATGCTCTGCCAGGCTTCTTTTGTTAATTAGACTCCAGAATGAACCGGTTCCACTTCTGCTGCCAAGCCTTATCCTGCCAAAAAGGATGGTGCGGCGCGCAATTGGAGCACAGGATCATCCCCCAGAAGCCAAGGGCCATCCCCTTCTTGATGGCATATTCGGCTATATCCTTACCGACAGGGCCCTCTTCAAAGTTGGTTTGCCAAGGTGTATAACCCACATAGCCTTCACCGATGACCATGGGCAATCCTTTGCGCTCCGCCCACTCCGCCGCTTCCTCCAGCCGCTGATCGATCTTCTCCCGCATGGCCACCCGGTGGGCGCCGTACCGGTCATAGAGGAACAAGTCCCACTTCACCGGATCACACCAGTCATGCAGATACAACAGCTTCAAGCCGACGGGATTGCCGTGAAGCCGCCATTCCTCCCCTTCCGGTAAGCTATATTCCGTGAACGGGGGCGCATCGTCCCTCAGCAGTGCTGCCGCGGCAGGATTGGGGAACGCTTGGTCCACCCGGTGCAGTGCCACCGCATCTGCCAACTCCTGCAAAACACCGTTCAGATAAAGATGGAAATGGGCCACCTGTTCATTTTCCGCCACATGCTCCTTGGGATAGGACTGGTTCAAGGTATAACACCCGGTTATAAGGATATTCGGATGCCCTTGCTGCAGATAGGCCAAAGCCTCTTCCACATAAGGCTTCATGAACGCAATGGTTTTGGGGGCGTTGCCGTCGGGAATTCCCGCATCCAGCGCTACTTGGGTCATCCGGCCGAATTCCAGCTCGTTGTGCAGCTCCGCATAGGCAATCCGCTGCCCATAGCCTGCCCCCTTGACGGTGGCGATGAGACGGTTCATGGAGCGGGCGATGGCCATAAAACGCTTCTCCGGGGCTATTGCCAATAGCTCGTCGAAGAGCTCCCTTGTTTTCAGGAAGCTGGGGCTTTGCTGGTATTCCCAGGAGGACAAGATAATATAGCAATTGTACTTGTCCGCCAGCCGGAACAGCTCCAACAGATGGGCCACACCGTCCAGCTTGGCTCCCCCCTTGCAGTTATACCAGCGGGTCCGTATCCCCACCTGGCCCAGATTGCCGAAGGCCAGCTTGCCCGGTCTTGGTCCTTCCTCTGTAAATAACAGATAAGGCATGGCACAGATGCGGATGGTATTGTATCCAAGCTCCACCGCTTCCTGGAACCGCGCCTCCATATCGTGATAGGGCTCGCCGGGCATGGTCATGGTGTACCAGGAGAAATCCCACATGGTGATGGTCAGCCGTTTCGGCAAATGGCCGGGAATGGATGTATGCATGTTATTTTCACCCTTTTGGACAAGTATTGTTATCCTCATGGTACCCTCCGCGGCTCCGGGGCGCAATGGATGATGGACGTCTTATGATGGAGGATGTGTGGATTGGCTGCTTCCAACACACATGAAAAAACGGGCTTTCATCAGAAAGCCCGCAAGGGTGGTTAGAATGGGATAAATCCGGGATTCGTTCTTACAGCACTCTACGGGCGGACACATAATGAGTGTCCCAATACCCGGAGGTGATGGAGGAAATACCGACACCGTTCATGGACGGTGTATTATGTATGATCTTTCCGTCTCCTATGTAGATGCCCACATGATCAATAACTCCGGAGGAGCTTGTCCAGAAAAAGATCAGGTCGCCCTTCTGCAGATTGCTCCGCGATACAGCTGTTCCGGCATCCTTCTGATACTTGGTGCCCCACTTGAGGTTTACCCCTTCGATACCGAAGACAAATTTGGTGAAGGAGGAGCAATCCAGCAGTGTCGGCGGAAGATTGGAGCCGTACTTGTATTTGGTTACACCGATGAGATTATGGGCGTGATGGATAACACGGTCGGCAATGTTCGAGGCTTGCTCCGGCGGCGCCGGTGTTGGAGTTGGTGCCGGATTGGATGGCGTTGTAGCTCCCAAGCTGACATAATCGGTGGAGAGATACCCGATTTGGCCGTTGATGTTTGCCTTGACCCAGTAAGAGTTGACCTTTTCCACGATCTGGAATGTGGTGCCTGCTTTAACTAATCCGATGACGGAGCTGGAGGTTGACGGGCCGGTGCGGAAGTTAACGCCTTTTTCCACCACACCCTGACCGGCAGCCGCGTTACCGGGGGAGCTAGAATCGATCTTCACATAATTTGTGGAGAGATACCCGACTTGACCGTTGACATTCGCCTTGACCCAGTACGAATTGACCTGATCCAGCACCTCAAAGGTGGTGCCCGCTTTGACTAAACCGATAATGGAGCCGGATGTGGATGGGCTGGTCCGGAAGTTGACGCCCTTTTCCACCACACCTTGTGCGGCCAGAGCCGAAGATGAGATCGACAATGTGAGTACAGTTGCTGCTGCCAAAGTTATCAAAGTTTTCTTCATAACATCTCCTCCTGCTACAATTGTAGCCTCCGAAGGAAGATTATGCATTGAATAAATATTGGTAAGGTATAATTTTACAGGGCCTCCACCGCTGCAGTGTCTTTTCCCGGTTTATGGACCAGACTGTACCGCTCCCAGCGCCTGCTTTTCCACCGTTGGATCATAATGACGGCTCGGGTCCATTCATCTGCCGCTATGGCCAGCCATACGCCGGCTACACCCAGGTCCAGGACAAACACCAGGAAATATCCCAAGGGCAGGCTCATGCACACCATCGAAAAAATACCGATCCACAGCGGATATTTGGCGTCTCCGGCAGCACGCAGGGAGTTGATCACCACAATATTCAGCGTCCGGCCTGTTTCCAGTACAATCCCCAGTACCAGAAGCTGCGCTCCCAGGCGGATCACCTCCGGATCATCGGAAAACAGACTCATCAGCGGGACACGAACAAGAACGATCAGCACCAGCATGGCACAAGTGGCCCCCTCCGCCCACCGCAGGCTGCTCCACACCCTGGAGTAGGCTTGGTCCTGGCGCTCCGCCCCCACCAGCCGCCCGACGATAATCGAGGTCCCCATGCCGATGGCAATGGCGAACAGATAGATGAACATGGAGATATTGGCTGCATACTGCCGCGCTGCCATGGAGGTTTCTCCCAAAAAGGTTACATAAAACAAAAAGGTCATCTGGCAGGCTTGGTACATAATTTGCTCGAAGGCTGACGGAATGCCGATTTTGAGGATCTTCACGATCCGCTCCTTGGTTAGACGGATATAGTCCATCCATTCCGGCTTCACTTCCGTCACCTTATAAAGCAGCCACAGGAAGGTCAGCAGTGCCAGCGTCCGGCTGATCACTGTGGATACTGCCGCACCTTGGACACCCAACTCCGGCAACCCCAGGTTCCCAAAAATCAGCCCGTAGTTGAGGATAATGTGAACCACATTCATTCCTAGGGAGACCAGCATGGCCTGTTTGGTAAAGCCATGTACACGGATGATCGCAGATAAGGAATTGATAATAGCCTGCAGGAAAATCGCTCCGCCCACAATGGACAGGTAGCTCTGGGCAAACGTATAGATCTCGCCGGTGAGATTCAGCGTCCGCAGCAGCGGACCGTTTAATAGCACGAACAAGGCACTGATGACAATACCGATCAGCGTGTTCAGAGTTACCGCCAGGGCGGATATCTTCGCTGCCTCCCGAGGCTGCCGCGAACCCAGGAACTGCGAAACCACAATAGACGCGCCGTTGCCGATGACCTCCAGCACCAGTATCGCAATGTGCAGGTAGTTGTTGGCTGCTCCCACCCCAGCCACCGCTTGGTCAGATATGGCGCTGAGCATGAAGGTATCGGCAATGCCCAGGAGCATAAACAGGGAAATTTCCAAAAAAATCGGCCAGGTCAGGCCAAATAAGCGAAACTCCTTGGCGGAGTCCATTTTAATCACCCGTTTCCTTAATCTGCTATCGCAAACACGGGAATCGTATCATTGAAAGCGTTCCGCATACTACAGGAAATTGATCACGGTTTTTAATGGGCTGAACTTATTTTTGAATAGGGAGACAAAAAAAGGACAACCGTCTGTTTGACGGCTGTCCCGGAAGTCCTGTATGTAAGTTACACAAATTTAATGTCCAGCACCTCATATTTCAGGGTGCCCATAGGCGCTTCCACACTCACGGTGTCCCCTACCTTTTTGCCCAGAAGCTCCTTGCCCATGGGGGATTCGTAGGAAATCTTGTTGGCGGTCACATCCGATTCCGCCGGTCCGACAATGGTATATTCCACATGCTCGGCAAACTCAATATCATTCAAGGTTACGGTTGAACCGATGCTGACTGTGGAGGTATCGATGGTGGATTCGTCCAGCAGCTTCACGTTGGTGAGCATTTTCTCAAGTACCTTAATCCTGGTTTCCATAAACCCTTGCTCTTCCTTGGCGGAATGATATTCGCTGTTCTCCTTCAAATCTCCATAGCTGATGGCGACCTTCAGACGTGTGGCCATTTCCCGGCGTTTCACCGTTTTGAGCTCTCTTAATTCATCCTCGAGCTTTTGCAAGCCCTCTTTCGTCAATAAAATCTCTTCGTCTGCCATTTGCCCATACAGCTCCTTATCCACTTCTCTGTTTACCATTCTACCTGATTTGCGGACAATTAAAAAGACCCTCCCCGGAATAGCACTAGAGGAAGGTCTGCTCCACTAATAATTTGGCCGTGTCTGAAAACTCGTTGAGGGCATCTTTCATCGCCTTTTCGTCCCTTGCTGCGTTACTTTTCCTTGCCGTACCCCCGGTACGCCTGCGAAAAAGTGCCTTACCATGAACGAAAATTCGCTAAAATCTGCTCCCCTCGGAGTTTTCAGACACGCCCTAATCGAATATTTTCCCCGGGTTCAAGATATTCCGGTCATCCAGGGCAAGCTTAATCTGCTTCATCGCCAACACCGATGCGGGATCAGCTGCTTTGCGGAAATACGGCTTCTTGGAGAGTCCGATGCCATGCTCCCCGGAGGTCAGTCCGCCCAGCTCACGGCTTTTGCCGTAGATTCGTGTCATAACCGCATGCAGGTCCCGCTTCCAGGCTTCCGCATCCCGGCTGCCACGCACAACGCACAGATGCACATTGCCATCTCCAGCATGCCCGAAGCTGATCAGCTGCACGCCGCTTTCCTGCTCCACCTGGTTGGCATACGCGATAAATTCAGCCGTCCGGTTGATGGGCACCACAATATCCACCGGCTCCTGCTCAGAGACGGCCTCCACTGCCTTCACCAAGGCGCCGCGAACCCGCCATACCTCATCCTGCACCTGCTTCTCCTCAAGGAGCAGGAAGTCCAAAGCGCCGTTCTCCAGCGCTGCCTTCCGGGCCCGCTCCGCACGGGTGCGGACATCCCCTTCACTGGAGCCATCGAAGGATAGGAGTATGTACGCACCCGCTTCCGGGAACGGAAAACGCAGGTTCATATACCGCTCGCCCAATTCCACCACCTTGCGTTCCATAAACTCCATGGCGGTGGGTCCCGTATTCTCATGGATCAGACGGATGACGGCATCGATCCCCGCCTTCAAGGAGGCGAAGGGCACCAGGGCGCCCAGCACGTACGCAGGTTTGGGCACCAGCTTCAGCACGCATTGGGTGATAATACCCAAGGTTCCCTCGGAGCCGATAAGCAGATGCTTCAGGGACAGCCCGCTGCTGTCCTTCACGACCTTGCCTCCCGAGGTAATCACTTCCCCGTTGGGCAGTACCGCCGTGATCCCCCGGATGTAATCCCGGGTCACACCGTATTTGACCGCACGCATACCCCCGGCGTTGGTGCTGATGTTGCCCCCGATGGAGGACTCTTTCTCCCCCGGATCGGGCGGGTAAAAGAGCCCCTGCTCCTCTACATGCGCCTGGAGACGGGAGAGCAGCACTCCCGGTTCCACCGTAACCGTAAGCGTATCCGGATCCAGCTCCAGAATCCGGTCCATCCGGGACAGATCCAGCACAACACCGCCCCGGTCAGGGACGGTGGAGCCCACCAGATTGGTGCCTGCGCCGCGGGGCGTTACAGGCACGGAATGGGCATACGCCCACTTCATCACGGCACTGACCTCCTCCGTGCTGACGGGAAACACAACGACTTCGCAGGTGCCCTTCAGCCTCCCCAGATTATCCGTCACATACGCCTCCGGAATGTCCGAGACCATCACCCGGCCTGGGTCGGTAATTATTGTTTGCAGCTCATGCATAACTGTTTCCTCCTACCTCCGGGTAAACAACCGGGCGAACCAGTCTCCGATGAATTGGGCTCCTTGCACGATCACGATCAGAAGGATCACAGTCGCAAACATCACTCCGGTTTCGTAGCGGTAATAGCCGTACTGGATGGCCAGATCCCCTACGCCTCCGCCGCCAACCAGGCCAGCCATGGCAGAGTAGCCGATGAGGCTGATAACGGTGACGGTGGTGGCCCGGATCAGGCCAGGCATGGCCTCTACAAACAGCACCTTGCGCAGAATCAGGCTGAGCTTGGCGCCGGTGGCAATAGCTGCTTCCAGCACCCCTTTATCCACCTCGCTGAAGGCCGCTTCCACCAGACGGGCAAAAAAAGCGATGGATGCAAAGGCCAGTGGCACCGACGCCGCCACCGGACCGATGCTGCTGCCGGCAATCACCTTGGTTATGGGAATCAGCAGCACCAAGAGAATTACAAAAGGAACCGAGCGGATCACATTGACGATAATGCCCATGATAGCGTTTAATACCCGGTTGGGGAAAAACAGCCGGCTTGAGGTCAGATACAGCACCAAACCGATCAACAGACCAAATACCAGCGAAGCCGCCATGGCAATGCAGACCATTAAGGCCGTTTCCCCCATAGCGTCCATTAATTCCAGGCGGAGAATATCCCAGGTGGTATTCATCGGCTTGCACCTCCATGTCCGGGGGCGGCAAGCTCCTCGATTTTGAAGACCTGGCCCGCTATGTAAGCCTTGGCTTTTGCAGTTTCCTCCGGTGTGCCGCTGAGCTTGATCAAGAGAATCCCCAGCGGTTTGCCGTGGATGTACTCAATCTTGCCGTGGAGTATGTCCACCAGCACGTCGAAGTCCTTGGACACCCGGCTGATCACCGGATCATAGGCCCGTTCACCGGTGTAGGTAATCTTCAGCAGCACCTCATCCGGGCCGGTCACCAGATTCTCCGGAACCTCAATGTTCAGCACCCGCTCTACCAGAGAGCGTGTCATCGCATGCTGCGGCTCCGTAAATACCTGGTACGTATCTCCCGTTTCCACAATTTTCCCCTCCGCCATCACCGCAATCCGGTCAAACAGCTTCTTGGCCACATCCATCTCATGGGTGATAAATACGATGGTGATGGGATTCTCCCGGTTGATTCTGCGCAGAATCCGGATAATCTCCTCCGTATTCTCCAGGTCCAGCGCCGACGTCGCTTCGTCGCACAGCAGAATTTCCGGATCATTGGCCAGCGCACGGGCAATCGCCACTCTCTGCTTCTGCCCGCCGCTGAGATTGGCCGGGTATACTTGGGCCTTATCCGACAGGTTCACCTGGGCCAGGAGCTCGGTAACCCGGGTATGGATCTTTTCCTTGGGGCAGTTATTGGCCTTCAAGGCAAAGGCGATATTATGGTATACCGTAGCCCCGCTGATCAGGTTGAAGTGCTGGAAGATCATGCCGATCTTCAGCCTCACCTTGCGCAGCTCCGCTCCCTTAAAGCGGGTAATATTCTGACCGCCTACAATCACATTCCCGGAGGCGGGAGGCTGCAGCAGGTTAATCACACGGACCAGCGTGCTTTTGCCGGCTCCGCTGGGTCCTACAATGCCGAAGATTTCGCCCTTGCCAATGGATAAGGAGGCATTTTCCACGGCGTTTAATTTCCGGCCCTTCTGCTTAAACACCACGTTGATATTGTCCAGTACGATCAATTGCCGACACCCTTTCTTTGGAAGAAAGACTCAACTGTTCCGGTTGTCCGGTCACTTTTCGGTACGGCTCAAGGGAGTGGCTCCCAAGAAGCTCCTGCTTCCGGCGGCCACTCCCTTGGACGGTGCTGCAC
>JAEWAA010000381.1 GCA_023391955.1 Bacillota bacterium
TTTTGCCGAACCGCCGCAGCAGGTCCAGACTCTCGGGGACCCCGGGCAGAAGCCGTCCGCCCAGATAAATAGTCCCGTCCAAATCAAAAAAATAACCCTCGTACTTCCAAACCTCCGGCAATCTACCTGCAGCCCCTTTCCTGAGGAAACCAAAAAAACCCTTTATGCGGCTTCAAACAGCATACACGAATACACGCATGTGTATGTGCTTGCTTGTTGGCTGCATAAAAGGGTTTTCTCCTCGACTCTACCCTATGCGTATTCAGTTGAACCACTCTTGCTTGTCCTGCTTGTCATTATATTAGCCCGCCATTGTTAACCGCCGATTATCTCCAGATGAAGAGTTTGTAAATCCCGGAGGAGACAACCGTCATACCCAAAGCCGCTTATCCCCCATGGACACCGCCATGGCCCCGGCCTCCAGCGCCGTATGGATTTCGCTGTGGTCGCGGATCAGCCCTCCCGCTATAATCGGCACGTTGACGCGGGTTTTCAGCTCCCGGATGACCCTGGGGATGAGGCCCGGCATAATTTCCACCGCATCCGGCCCGCTTTGCTCAATGTTCTGGATGCCATGCTGCAGCGCTCCTGTATCAATCAGAAACAGGCGCTGGATAGCCATCAGCCCGTTTCGCTTGGCATGTTTGACGAAGTGGCTTTTGGTGGAAATGATCCCCGTGGGACGGACCTTCTCCGCGATATACTTCATCACGATGGGATCCCCTCCCAAGCCCATAATAAAATCCACATGGAGAAACACCTGCTTGCCCACGCTTAGGGCTTGTCCCACATAGTGCTCAACCGTCAGCAAATCTCCCGTCAGCAGAAAAATAGCGGGCCATTCGCTCCTGCAAGCCTCCTCCAGATCCTCCGGGGTACGCACCGCGGGGATAATCTTTTTTTCCACCCAATACTCATGCAAACCCGGTTTCACAGCCCATCACTCCTTTTCTCCAATCTCCTTCACCTTATCAAATGAACATTCGGGGAATGTTAACGGAACTTAAGAGGCGCTTACAGGGGAATTTCAGGCTCCAAAGCCCGCTTTTCCCACTGTAAGCGCTCCGCAGTTCCGTTAGCGGTTCCCCAGACCAGAATTCCGGTCGTAAGGGTTATACAGTTCCGTTACAGGTACAAGCAGCAGCCACAACCTCCGCCCATCATTCGTTGATAAACCGCGCCTTGGCCAAAAGACGATTCAGCATAGCTGCAGACTCGGCACGGGTGGCCGTTCCTTGCGGAGACAGGGTAGTGTCCGTGGTGCCGTTCATCAGCCCCAGCCCGATGGCGGAGGCAATCTCCTTCTTGGCCCAAATGATCTGCGCAGCATCCGTATATGGCTTCAATACGTTCAGGTCCTCTGTTGCACTCTTGCCGGTGCCGGTAAAAGCCAATGCCTGCATGGACATCGCTGCCAATTCTTCGCGGGTGATGACCCGGTCCGGCCGGAAGGTGCCATCGTCGTAGCCGTTAATCAGACCTGCGGCAACGGCTGTGGCCACATCACGGGCATACCAGGCCCCGGCAGCCACATCCTTGAAGGCAGAACCTGCTGCCACAGGGCTTAAGCCCAAAGCACGGACCAGCAATGCCGCAAACTCAGCGCGGGTGATGGTGCGGTCGCCTTCAAAGCGGCTGTTCCCCATGCCTTCTACAATGAGCTTGTTGGCCAAGAGCTCCACATCCTTCGCGGCCCAATGTCCGGTCATATCGGCGAAGCGGAAATCATGCTCCACTATCGTGTAGATGCTGTTGCCCGGGCGTTTGATCTCCACCACAGATTTCCCGTCCTTCACCGAGAAAAGAGACGGTACAAACCTCAGCCCGCCCCATTCCGGGGAATACCAGGCAGCAGTAGCTTTGCGCGGATCAACAGTCTTTTGTACGCTCATATTCCGGGTGATATAGTCGGAGCCGAAGGCGAGGGTAACGCTTTGCCCGTTGGATGAGGATGCTTGTACCTCAAAGTCCAATGGTTCTGCCGCTAACCCGCCTCCTGTTGCCGACAATGCTGCATTCAGTCCGGTTGTTTCCTGTTCATTCAGCTTACGGATGGTCACGTGAAGGGTGACATCTTCCACACTAGTACCCAAATTCCGAGCCAGCTCGTCCAGCTTCAAAACGGACAGCGGCAACCGGTACGTAGCAGCTTCCCCCCTGATCACCAGCTCTTTGCCCTGTTGGTTCGCAGCTTGCAGCAGACCGGCAGCAGGAATAACCAAGCTGCTTCCGTCCAGCTTAATCTCCACTTGGGAGTGGGTAGCTAAAGCCTTTTCCAAAGCGGCTGCTTCCACCTTGCCATCCTTCGCCTCTATCGTATTGGCAGGTTGGGCAGGTGGTGTTGCTCCGGGTGAAGAAGTCACCGGAGGCTGTTCCGGGGAACCCGGTTCTTCCGAGCTGCCGTCATCCGGCGCACCTGCCACCTGGATTGTTATCGGCACGCTGTACAAATCGTAGGTGCTGCTGTCATCCAGTGTGGCGGTGTAACGGAGCAGCACATGGGCGGTGCCCGGAGTTAAGGCCGACACCTCTGTGCCGGTCACGGCCACATGCTCTTGCCCGTCCAGCCAAACCAGCTCTGGCGTAATGGCGGTTTGTGTGCCTTTGTAGGCGGTGAGGATTGCCGACAGGTTGGCCTTACCGTTTACATCCAGCTTATAGGTCTCCTGCTCCGGCTTGATGGAGGCCGCCCAATCTCCGGCCCAATGGGCATAGTCGGTGGTGAGGCCAAACACACCCAGCTTAAACAGATTCATCAGATCATTCTTGGAATTGATGGTCCAGGGTGAAACAATCAGCCCCCGGTGCTGGGCGGCTTCCAGGAAGTTCTTGCCGATGCCATAATACCCCACGTCAAAGGTAGCGTTTAACCCCTGCACCTGGGCCAGCGCATCCCGCACGGATTTGGTGGGATTGGATTCATTGGAACTAATGCTGTTGACCAATAATCCGGTAGGCATGTCCGGCATGATCTGGGACAGATAAGCCAGACGGTCCGGGCTAAAG
>JAEWAA010000438.1 GCA_023391955.1 Bacillota bacterium
CATGGAGGCTACCCTCGAACGCCTGAAGGCGGACGGCCACGATCTCTACTTATATACAGGCGGCATCGTCACCCACCAGCAAAAGAAAATCCGCTCCGTTAAGCTGGACCGTTTCTTCGGTGAGCAGGTGTTCGTACGCCAACACAAAACCGCGGAAGCGCTGGAGGAAATCCTGCAGCAAAACGGCTTTGACCGCTCCCGCACCTGGATGATCGGCAACTCCATCCGGACGGATATTGTCCCTGCACTACGGGCAGGCATCAACTGCATCCACATCCCGGCCATTACGGAGTGGGAGTATAATATTGTGGAAATCAACGAAACGCCCAAGGGGCTGTTCCTGGAGCTGCCCACACTGGAATCCGTGCCGGATGCCATCGCCCGCTCCATCGAAAGCGCCGCCAGCTGACGCGGCTCCCCTTTCTAGCAACCTACCAAAGAAGTCTCGCGATTTTATTCGCGGGGCTTCTTTTTTTGGTTCTAGTCTTCTATCTCCATTCATAGATTGGTAGTAAAACAACCCCTGCAAGAGAGCATCTTCGAATGGAGGAATGGATGATGAAACGCTCGATGTTCACACTGGACCTGAGCAAACTCCGCAAGCTGTCCCAAACCGCAGGCTTTTTCGCCAAAACCTATCTGGTGCTGACGGGCTGCACCTTTCTGATTTTCGTTCTGGTAGGGTTCATCGGCTTCGGCCACCAGCGGCCGGGCATGACCCCTGTATCCTCAATGAAGGGACTGGCGGCTTCCGTCTCCGACGGGTTTTTTATGGATATGCTGGGCTTGGAGGTGCCTCACTTGGCGGAAGCCCGGCAGGTGCCCTCCACCTTTTCACAGGAAAATGTGCTGGGTTTTATCTTCCGGTTCATTACCGATATTAATCCGCGGGATCCCAAAACCCTTCTGGCCCGGGAGCTCCCCGGCATGGGTCTGGATACCTCGTACCTGATCCGCAAGCCCCCCGGCTCCCAGCAAATTGCCGGACCGCTGGAATATCCGCCGGGCAATGCACCTTCTGATGGCGGCACTCCCTCCGGTTCAGGGGGACCGGACAGCCAGCCTGTAACGGCGCCCTCCGCCTCTCCTGCTGCCCCGTCGCCCAGTTCGAACCCGACTCCGCAGCCGACCATCGGGCATCCCACAACAAACGGGGATAAGGTGGTGCTGATCTACCATTCCCATAACCGGGAATCCTGGGTGCCGGAGCTGGGACTGTCCGCCAAGGACGCCAACCTGGCTCAGGATGCCAAGACGAACATCACCCTGGTAGGCAAGGAGCTGGCCGAGCGGCTGGAGGACAAGGGTGTAGGAGCGGTCCATTACGCAACGGATTATGCCAGCAGCGTCGAAAAGTACAATTGGTATTATTCGTATAAATATTCCAACAAAACGGTGAAGGAGGCCTTTGCGGCCAATCCGGAGATCAAGTTCGTGTTTGACCTTCACCGGGATGATTCCTCCAAGGAAAAATCCACATTGACCGTGGACGGAAAAAATTATGCCAAGGTATTCCTGATCCTGGGCCAAAAAAACCCCAAATGGCAGCAGAACGAAAAATTCGCCTCGCAAATCCAAGAGAAGCTGGAGAAAAAGGTTCCCGGACTGTCACGGGGAATTTGGGCCAAGGAAGCGCATGACGGCAACGCGGAATATAACCAGTCCTTGTCCCCTAACAGTGTGCTGATCGAAATCGGCGGGGTGTATAACACGCTGGAGGTATGTAAACGGACAGCCGGTGTGCTTGCTGAGGTTATTGCCGATCTGTATTGGGATGCGGCCAAGGTGGATGCGCCGGCGGCATCGGCAGGCAGCCGGAACTAAGTTGAGAGAGGCAAGGGGGAGCACACATGGGAAGAATCCGCCCGGGCAGGGTGCTGTTGACCATATTTGTACTGGGGTTTTGTCTGTTCTTCGGCATCGATCTGGTGAGCCGGAGCAGCGCCCTTCCCGCAGCGGAGCCGCCTGCGGCCACTGTGAAGCCGGCGGCAGCCGCCGTCAAACCGGCAGCTTCGGCTCCCGCGAAAGGGACAGGGGACAACGGCCGGCAGGCTGTTCCCGCATCGGCGAAGGCAAGCCCCGCGGCGGGAGCTGCCGGCGCCAAGAATGGTGCCGTTCCGGCAGGTGCCAAAACCACCGAAGCCGCCGGCACCGAAGAAGCGGCACCTCCGGCCAAGGTCAAGGAATCCTTCATGAACCACCTGTCCAACCGACTGGGCGATGCTTTGCGCAATCTGGCCAGAGGGCTGATGAGTATGATCGTTTCCCTTTTTAACGCGCTGATTTCCTGATTGCATCCTTCAAAGCCCCGCGTCCATTGATGCGGCCCCTCCTAACTGCTATAATTGATCTATTGTTCAGTTGTATTTACTCGGGAGGGACTCATGAAGGACGTACAGGCTAGGCAGGAAAAAATCCGCAACTTTTCGATTATCGCCCACATTGACCACGGCAAGTCCACGTTGGCGGATCGGATACTTGAATATACAGGGGCGCTCTCCCAACGGGAAATGCAGGAGCAGGTGCTGGACCAAATGGACCTGGAGCGGGAACGGGGCATCACCATCAAGCTCCAGGCAGTCCGTCTGCAATACCGCGCGGACGACGGGGAGATGTATATCCTCAACCTGATTGACACCCCGGGACACGTGGATTTTACCTATGAGGTATCCCGGAGCCTGGCGGCCTGCGAAGGCGCGCTGTTGGTGGTGGACGCCGCACAGGGCATTGAAGCGCAGACGCTGGCTAACGTCTATCTGGCGTTGGACAACAACCTGGAGATCGTCCCGGTCATCAACAAAATCGATCTGCCCAGCGCCGAACCGGAACGGGTAAAGCAGGAGATTGAGGACGTTATCGGCCTGGACTGCAGCGAGGCGGTGCTTGCCTCCGCCAAAGCGGGCATCGGCATCAAGGAGATTCTGGAGCAGGTGGTGCGCAATGTGCCGGCACCCACAGGCGATCCGGAGCAGCCCTTGAAGGCGCTGATTTTTGACTCCCATTATGATCCGTATAAAGGGGTTATTGTGTACGTGCGGGTGGTGGACGGTTCCATCCGTTCGGGCTCCAAAATCAAGTTTATGGCGACAGGCGCCGTTTTCGAGGTTATCGAGGTAGGGGCGTTTATGCCCCGGATGGGGATTGTGGACGAGCTTCAGGTGGGCGATGTAGGCTTTATTGTGGCCGGCATCAAAAATGTGAAGGACACCCGCGTGGGCGATACGGTGACGGATGCCCGCACCCCGGCGGTTGAACCGCTGCCCGGTTACCGGAAGATCAACCCCATGGTATACTGCGGCTTGTATCCGATTGAATCCACGGAGTACAACGACCTGCGGGACGCCTTGGAGAAGCTGGTGCTGAATGACGCTTCCCTGAAGTTCGAGCCGGAAAGCTCCACCGCCCTGGGCTTCGGCTTCCGCTGCGGCTT
>JAEWAA010000453.1 GCA_023391955.1 Bacillota bacterium
GCAGTCACCCCTTGTCAGCAATATGCACCATGCCCCGGTGAAGGAGTAGCATGAGCGTAAGCAAAGTAGTAACAGTCTATGTGGGTATCCGCCTACTTGTGCCTCCCCTAGCAAAAAACAAAACCTTGGTTCATTCGATTCGCTTCGGGTAATTGGGTATAATAAACCGTAATCCACTGGAATATCCTGCTTTTTTGGATCAAAGATCAAATAAGGGGGCTACGCGGCTATGGAAATGGAAATGCTGGCACAGGTAGAGGCATTAGCCCTCAAAAAACAAAAAATATACCGGCAAAGTGTGCTGCGCTATATTGCCCGGGCTATGCTGGCCAGTATGTTCATCGGCTTCGGGGTTATCGTGGCCTTCAAAACGGGCAATTACTTCTTTCTCGAGCATTCTCCCTTGACCTATCCCATGGCGGCCATCACCTTCGGTGCGGCCATTATCCTGATCTCGTACGGCGGCGGTGACCTGTTCACCGGGGATACCTTCTATTACAGCTATGCCGCCCTGCGCCGGAAAATGGAGTGGGTGGAGGTGGCGCGGATGTGGTGTGTCAGCTACTTGGGCAATATTCTGGGGGCAACAGCCTTTGCCCTGCTGATCTATCTTACCGGGCTGTTCAATTCCTCCAGTGTGAACCAGTTCCTGCTGGATGTAGTCGCCCATAAGATGGAGGCGCCCATCAGCCAATTGTTCTTCCGGGCCATTCTTTGTAACTGGCTGGTTTGTCTGGCTTTCTTCGTGCCCATGTCCATGAAAAGCGACGGCGCCAAAATGTTCGCCATGATGCTCTTCGTCTTCTGCTTCTTCATCTCCGGCTATGAGCACAGCATCGCCAATATGTGTACCTTCGCCATTGCTCTGGTGCTGCATCATCCGGGAACCATCTCCTGGTATGGTGTGTTCCACAATCTGATCCCCGTCACTATCGGCAATCTGATCGGCGGCGGTATCCTGATGGGTGTTATGTATTATTACGTCAACAAACCCTTTCTAGACGATTCCCATTAAATTGGTTAATTTGGCAACAAAACAGCAATAACCTGCGTCTATATACATAAAGAGAACAATAGGAGAGATCACATGCCCGTTACCACTGCACCCCCGTTGGAAAAACTGGGATGGAAGCGCCACGGGGCAATCCTGGGATATGCGCTTCTGATTGTCATCGTCAGCCGTCTTTTGCTTTACGGAATCGGTTATTTGGGATTGAATCTGTTTCCGGTTTATACCATGCAGCCTACCTACAAAACCTTCGATCTGGGGGACGGACAGGTGCTGCAGGTTATGGATCTCCCGGAAAAGCTGTCGGATACCCAGGTTCTGAAGCCCGCCCATGTGTACAAGTTCGATGTGTTTTCCTATATGAGCATTGCCCGGGACGGGTACAATACATACCAGATTGATGAGCCTCATCCTCCGGCCAACTGGGTTTTCTTTCCCCTGTACCCCTTGATGGTCAAAGGGTTGTCGTATGTTCTTCCCTGGAGCCTGCATACCATCGGCCTGGTGCTGTCCAATGTGCTGCTGGTATTCGCTTTATACTTCATCCATCTGACGGCTTTGGCCCGGGGAGTGGCCAAGGAAGGCATTGGCTTTATCCTGTTCACCGTGGTGGTGTACCCGGCCTCCATCTACTTTTCGCTGATGTATACGGAAAGCCTGTTCCTCCTGCTGTGTGCGGCCTCCTTGTTTTTTGCCCATACGAAACGGTTCTTCTGGGCCATGGTGGCGGCAGGCCTGTCTACGGTGACCCGGGTTCCGGGTATAGCCAATCTGGTTTTTGCCGGGGGAGCCATTCTGGTGGAGCTGATCCGGCGGCGCAAGCTGGTTTGGGCGGATGCCCGGTTCCTGGGGTATGCGGTGATGGCGATGCTGCCTATGCTGAGCTACCTGGTTTATATGAAGAACCTGACCGGAGATTTCCTGGCGCCGATGCATGAGCAGGATAATTGGGGCCGGGCAACCGCTTTTCCCTTCGGCAATTATGTGCATTACTTCAGCAAACCTTATTTTATCCTGAGTGGAGGGGGCTGGGATAACGGGGTCATCTCATTTGTGATGGCCACCTTCGCCCTGTTGGTATTTGCCCTCTATGCGGTCAAACATTGGCGCAAGCTGTCCGGCAATTTAATGGAGCTGCTGTTTTTCGTGTACGGCTTCTTCCTGATCGCCATCCCCTTCAGCAGCTCGCCCGATCTTTTGACCAGCATTGTGCGGTATATGATGGTATCTATCCCCATGTACTTCTACCTGCATGATCTGACAGCCCGATATCCGTTGGTCCGGAACGCCGCTGTGACTCTGCTGATTATGCTCAATACCGTGATTACCATCTGTTTTGTGAACGAATATTTCTTCGTGGTGTAAGAACGACTTTCTCTATATCCAAATGGACAGGGCAAGGAACATCTCCAAGGGGAGGTGGTTTCCTTGCCCTGTTTCATTTTTTTAGGATCGCTTACGTCTGGCGCCAAAGGGACAAGAAAAATTTGTAAAATCACCCACAAATAAATACGCGGATGTACCATTCCAAATCTTTCATTTTCAATACAATATATTAACTGCCAACGAGAGTTGTCCTTCAAGCAAGCCTTATTGGTGCATCGCTCTCCCGTCAGCCATCCCATTTCTCTGGACAAAAGAGGAATCTATCTGTGCTTATTAAACGAAAATCGAGGTGAAAATGTTGGCCATCCAATTAAACAACCGCATTGTGAATGGAAGCTTTGAAACGGGCTTGGCAAACTGGGTATCCGTTAACACAACGGTCAGCTCCATATCCAAGGGAGGCTTTCAGAGCGCCCAGCTGCTGAGCGGGTTGCCTAATGCTTCCTTGCAGCAAGCCGTGGGGGTAGCTCCCGGGGAAGGATTGTATGTGTCTTTATCCTTGGCCTATCCCTTTGGCGGACTGAGCCCTGCAGTGGTCATCACGGTAAACTTCTTTAACAACGCTTTGCAATATCTGGGCGCAGGGTACACCCTCATTGTGCCTCCCGGTTTCTTTACCAACGCACAGTGGCAGGTTTTTGAGGGGGTTACCACCCCTGCGCCTGCCGGGGGTGTGTCTGCTCAGATTTCCATTAGTTTGGCTCCACAGCCGGCTGCCAGCAGCATGCTGGTGGATGAGGTAATCCTGATGAACGCCCTTGATTTGAACATAAGTGGGGCAACCGGGCCTACCGGGCCCACTGGCAGTCCGGGCGCAACTGGGGCAACCGGGCCTACCGGTGGGGGAACAACAGGAGCTACCGGCGCGACTGGTACATCTGGCTCTATCGGAGCCACTGGAGCGACGGGGACTACTGGCGCAACCGGAGGCGGAACGACTGGGGCGACGGGTGTGACTGGAGCGACGGGTACACCTGGCGCTACCGGAGCAACCGGGCCTACTGGGAGCGGAACGACTGGAGCCACCGGCGTGACCGGCTTGCCTGGTGCTACCGGTGCCACCGGGGCTCCTGGCGCAACCGGCAGCACGGGCGCTGCTGGCGATATCGGTGCAACGGGTGATACTGGAGCAACTGGGCCCACCGGGGTCGGAACGACAGGAGCTACCGGTGATACCGGCTTGCCTGGTGTTACCGGAGCCACCGGGGCTCCTGGCGTAACTGGCAGCACGGGCGCTGCTGGCGATATCGGTGCGACGGGTGCCACAGGAGCTACTGGGCCTACCGGGGTCGGTACCACAGGAGCTACCGGTGAGACCGGCTTGCCTGGTGTTACCGGCGCCACCGGGGCTCCTGGAGTAACCGGCAGCACAGGCGCTGCTGGCGATATCGGTGCGACGGGTGCCACTGGAGCTACTGGGCCCACCGGGGTCGGTACCACAGGAGCTACCGGTGAGACCGGCTTGCCTGGTGCTACCGGAGCCACCGGGGCTCCTGGCGTAACCGGCAGCACGGGCGCTGCTGGCGACATCGGCGCCACCGGTGCCACAGGGTTCACCGGCGCTACCGGGTTCACCGGCATTACCGGCATTACTGGCCCCACCGGATTCACCGGCATTACCGGGCTCACCGGCATTACCGGCGCTACCGGGCTCACTGGCGC
Source organism: Bacillota bacterium (assembly GCA_023391955.1). GTDB lineage: Bacteria > Bacillota > Bacilli > Paenibacillales > NBRC-103111 > Paenibacillus_AR. The sequence goes on from JAEWAA010000453.1 coordinate 4,058, forward strand.
TACCGGCGGCACCGGAGCCACCGGCGAAGCGGGATCCTCTGCTGTGATTCCGTTTGCCTCAGGCGCACCGGCAGTGTTAACTGGCTTGGTCGGCAATATCGTCGGCACCACCACCTTGGTGGGCTTCGGCAGCAGCTTCCCCGGCGTTTCCTTGGTTGGCGGCAACATCAGCCTGGTGGGTGGAGCAGGAGTGGCCACCAACTATGCCTTTGTTGTACCGCGTGACGGCACCATTACCTCCATCTCCGCATTTTTCAGCGTAGTCGTGGGCCTGTCCCTTGCGGATACCCCCGATGTAACAGCGCAGATCTATGCATCCACTGATCCGGACAGCAATACCTTCGCTCCTGTTCCAGGCGCACTCGTTACCATGACTTTGCCGGCCGTCACCGTGCTGGGAACTACCGTCTCCGGCACCACCAGTGGATTGTCTATTCCGGTGACGGAAGGAACCCGCCTGCTCATGGTATTCTCCGGAACCTCGCTCTTGGTCATCACCCTTACCGGCTATGCCAGCGCAGGAGTGAGCCTGAACTAACCGGAGAGGGGAGCTCTAACGAACCTCACAAAGCTTATTTTGCAAAAAAGTGGCGTTTGGAAATGTAACGAATCTGCGCCACGCTATTGCTTACGCCCGGGCTCATTTCAGTGTCTTTTTGCCGGAATAAGGCGCCTCAGATTCGTTAAAACTGGAAGACAGGCCAAATCGGTGAAATAACGTGGCTGAGATTCGTAAGAACCCCTCCCATCCCACGTCCTCTATCGATGCTGTGAAGCACATACCGCCTCAATACGTGAAGCTCTTTTGGGAGCAGGCGCATTGAGACGGTTTTTTGTTCACTGGAATGGGTGAACGGATAGGCGGATGTGATCGGGATTTTAACGAATCTCACAACGCTTATTTCTTCAATAAGTACCAATTTGCAAATGTAACGAATCTGAGCCACGCTATTGCTTACGCCCGGGCTCATTTCAGCGTCTTTTTGCCGGAATAAGGCGCGTCAGATTCGTTACAAGCGAAAGACGGGCCATATGGACAAATTAGCGTGGCTGAGATTCGTTAGCGCACCGTCATCTCGCCCCCCAGCCCCGCCGCCACTGGCCTCCACCGTCCCCGCCCCACCACCGCCCACTGCCCGCC
>JAEWAA010000461.1 GCA_023391955.1 Bacillota bacterium
GGTTTACAGATGGGCCGGATAGAAACCGCCATTATGAAGGAGTGGGAATTTACCTTGTTGGAGCCGCAGGCCCCGTATTTCCAGCCTGTGCAGCTGCCACATGATTGGGCGATTTACGCTCCTATCAATACCAATATGAAGCAGGGAGCGGCTCAAGGCTTCCGGGACAGATGGGGAATCGGCTGGTACCGCAAGAAGCTGGTGATTCCGGCTGTTACCGAAGGGCATGTGTATCAGCTTCAATTTGACGGTGTGTATGAAAATAGCACGGTTTGGGTGAACGGTGTGGAGGTGGGGGGCCATAAATACGGCTATTCCCGGTTTACGCTGGATATAACGGGTGTGATTCATGAAGGGGAGAACCTGATTCTCGTCAAGGTGGACAACACCTCGTTCCCGGCGGACCGCTGGTATTCCGGCGCGGGCATCTACCGGACGGTGAAGCTGTTGGAGCTGAATCGCCACCATCTGAAGCCGGAAGAGATTCAGGTGAAATACATGGTACAGGGCAGCAGTGCCGCCGTTTCGATTGCCACAGGCACTTTTTCCCTGGTGAAGGCCGTCATTTCGGATGAGGATGTGCGGTTGACAGGTGAATCGGAGAATGGCGTCATCCATTTGGAGATTCCGGATGTGAAACGGTGGAGTCCCGACCAGCCGCATTTGTACCAGGTAGAGTTGAGCTTATATGAAGAAAATGAAGTCGTGGACACGTACAGCCTGCGGATTGGCGTACGGGAAATCGAGATGATTCCTGACCAGGGGATGTTTCTGAACGGCAAGCCAATTAAGATTAAGGGCTTGTGCATCCATCAGGATGCAAGCTGTCTGGGCATTGCCGTCACCTCTGAAATTTGGCGGGACAGATTGGTGAAGTTTAAGGAGATAGGCTGTAATGCCATCCGCACAGCCCACCATATTTTTGCGCCGGAAATTCTGGATATCTGTGATGAAATCGGGCTGTTGGTGTACGAGGAGCCCTTCGACAAGTGGGTCGGCGGGCTGTACAGAAGATACTTTGAGACGGAATGGCAATATGATCTGGAGTGTATGGTCAAGCGGGACCGCAATCACGCCTGTATCTTCATGTGGGGTGTAGGCAATGAGGTGGAGAATCAGGGGCAGGAATCCATGCTGCAGATTCTGCGGATGCTTAAAAGTCATCTGTTAACCCTGGACGATACCCGGCCGGTGTCGTATGCGATGAATCCCCATTTTAAATATGAGAGCAATGTGGACCTGTCCAAGGTGAAGGACATCCAGCAGTTTGTAGATGAGGTCAGCGACACGGAAATCTATAATCTGGAGCACCGGATCGAGCGGATCAAGCGGATTGCCGATATTGTGGATGTCATCAGCTGCAACTACCAGGAGCAATGGTATCCCGCGATCCATAAGGCGATTCCCGGGAAGCTGATTCTCGGGACGGAAACCTACCAGTATTTCAGAGGGCATCCCGATCAAATGCAGAACTTCAGCGAGGATGTTCCCTGGATGGACGTGGAGAAGCATGACTATGTTATAGGGGGAATGCTGTGGACCGGCATCGATTACCTGGGGGAATCCATGGGTTATCCGGCCAAAGGCTGGGCAGGATCCCTGTTCTGGACCAACAGTGAGCGCAAGCCGCTGTCTTATCTCTATGAAAGCTATTGGACGGAAAAGCCGATGGTCTATATGGCGGTGCAGGACTATTCCCTGGCGGATGAAGGTGTGAAGGAGCATTGGGATGCGCCGCGGTATGCCAGCCACTGGAACTTCCCGCAGTTTAACAAAACGGTAATCCCGTATATGATTGCCACCAACTGTGAGGAGGCTACTGTCGAGCTGAACGGCAAGCTGATTCATGTCAAGAAGCCGTCCAAGTTCCCCAACCGGATGATTACGGGTTACCTTCCTTATCTGCCGGGAACGGTTGTGGTGAAGGGCTGGATTGGCGGTCAGGAGGTATGCCGCTATACGCTCAAGACTGCAGCCCCGGCGGTGAAGCTGGAGTTTGATGCGGAGGAAATCAGCGTAAATCGTGCGGATGTGGTTCACAAGCTGTTTACGGTCCGGTCCAAGGATGCGGAGGGGATTCCCGTATTCCGGGAGAGCGCCAAGGTGACCTTCCAGGTGAGCGGACCGGCAGAAATCGCGGGGGTAGATAACGGCGATCTGTGCTCCAGCGAGCCGTATGACCGGAGCTGGATGCATCTGTACCACGGGCAGGTCAGCACGGTGCTCCGGTTTACGGGTGAAGCGGGGCGCGTGGTGCTCACCGCGGGGGCGGAGGGGATGTATGCTGCTCAGCTGATTATTCATGTGAAGTAAGATACGAAAAAGAGGCCTGCACAGGCCTCTTAGAGGGAAATGTAATTAAGTTTATTATTTCATAAATGCATTCCTTACAAATTGGCTATTAATTTTTTATTTCACAATAGTATAAAGTGAACAAAATAGAAATTGTAGCTCCTGGAAAACTAATATAATTTCATAATAACACCATTATATCAACCGGGTCATTAATTTAAAGAGTCAAAAGTTAATCGTTTAAGCCTATTCTAACTTTTAGAAATTTTCCAATGCTTCTTTTGCTATCTGAAATCGCCGTATAGTTGCATCGTCAATATCCCATTTGTCAGGGCAACTATCAGCGTCCTCCGCATCATAATGGTCTGCATCAGTTCTTCCGGCATTTAAATCATCCATGTAAATTCTAAATCTATTTTTATCTATACCAGATTTCTGAAATTTCATTCCCAATGTTGTCCATTTATCGCTAATAATTTTTTTCAAGCTGCTGAAGTAGAATATAAACTTTTTGTGTTCAAATAGTTCAGCGAACATACATGTGTTCGCATTTAATGGGAGACCGTATTTACTGTTTATCATTACATTTTGCGAAATAATTTGTCTGCCGATATTTTGGCTAGCATTTATATCATAATAAGTGTATATATGCTTTTTTAGCTTCTTCTCGAATTCTGCAAGGAAATCTTGTACATATCTCCTTCTCTCATAATTATCCATTTCTATTGGGTCTTTTAAGCAAACCTCACACAAAAACTCCTTAATAGAGTTTAGCTTAAAGGCAACAAAACATGTTCCGTGGTCATATTCAATCAGACCATATTTTTCAAGATGGTCGATGGTTTGCTTATCCTTGCCATCAACAACATTGTACTTTTGTGGAGAATGTGCCATTTTCTCAAGCATAAGGTATTCATTTTTGTAATAAACACGCACGTGTTGCAGAATTGTTTCGCAAAGTCCGCGCCCAGTGTTGGATCTATTGAATGCGATCAACAGGTTATCAATCGTCGCTTGTGATACCTCATAAGTCTCGATGTAATTACGCATTGACTTAACATGCTCAAAAACGTAAGCACAAAACTGTCGTATGGGGTACGGTTGTCCACCAAAAACATTGTTGATTGTTGAATACACATTAGAAAATCCAATATCACTGTATCCACCCAATGTATTTATCATGCGTTTCGTTTGTTCGTCTGTAAAAGCTGGTAAATATGTCTTATATGATTCGGAACAATTTGTAATTCTTTCATACATGGGATTGTCACCAACTATGCCATCAAATGAGACTGTACTAATCTCATTAATCGTGGAGTTCACTCCACAAATAATTAGTGAACAGCCACAATCCCTTAACGCACTCCAGAATCCACAATACGCCTCAATGCTCCTCCATGCTTGTGTGCTTGCGGTGTTATATGTAATTAACTCCACTTCATCAATTGCAATCACAAAAGAGTCATTGCCTTTGCAGTATAATTTGACATCTTCGACAAAGCTTTGCGATGCATTCTCGGCAAATGAGCTCATCGAACGATTGAGCTTCAGACGATGGATAAAATCTTCGTGGGTCTCTCCGGTTGTCTGGGTTATTTCGGAAGCTCTTTCTTTTATTTTTCGAGCAATATAATACAATGCTTGGCTCCACGAACTTGCATTTTGGAGTTCGGAGCGTGCTTCGACCTTCACGTACTTTATGCCTTCTTTGGCCAATCTACGAAGGGTGGCATTTAAGACAGATGTTTTTCCACTACGTCTTAATCCAAAGATGCCTGAATTCCCGCCTTGCCTACACCTTTCAACAATTGAGTCCGCAATTTTTCCACGGTCGCCGAACAGAAGATTATCTTCTTCAATTGCTGTGCTTTCGCCTAACATATTGTTTTCGAAGTGGTACTCGGTAAATCGTTCCAAAAGCAAATCTTTAAGCTGTTCGATCTTTTCGCATTGTAATATTTCGTCATAAGTAAAAGGGATAATCGCAGCCATCGGCTTTCCCTTGATGTTATTATCAATTCTATCTTTCAGCTCATAAGCATTACTTATCAAAATATAGAAATTGGGAAGAGGGTTTCTGTCGCTTACATCTTTGAAACGCCTTATCTCTCGTTCCACCTTCAATGTCCTATCCTGCCAGTCTCTACTAGGGAAATGAGAGAATACTAATAAAAATTCACGCTGACCACGCACAAAGCGTTTTAATATTTCCGTTGTACCAAACAAAGCAAATGAATAATGCTCACCTTTATCCATGTTAAAGTGTCCGACTTTTGAAACATATAATAGCTCACTTAATTTATCAAGTATTCGATCTTCTCCAGAATTTTTTTTGAGATGTTGTTCGTAAAATGATTTTTTTCCCAAAGATAAATGCTTTACAAAACCTTTTTTATAAAAGTGTATTTCGTCCAAACCACTAGACACATCCGGCTCTGAAATGCTAATAGTTTTTTCGGTAATTGGTCTGACATGTTCTGCTGCGGCATTTAGGATGGTAACATTACGAGCTTGCGGTCCTTTGGCACTGTCGGTAACTTCAAATCGAACTTCCATGCCTTCGTCAAGCGTTTTGAATCCGTCCATGTTAATGTCCGAAAAATGAATAAATACGTCTTGACTGTTTTCGGTTTCAATGAACCCAAAGCCTTTTGTCGCATTAAACCATTTGACTTTTCCTTTTTTCATAACAATCTCCCTTTAACAAGTATTACCTTCAGCTTCTAAATATGGTATAAATCTACCATTGGATGAAATGCATTTTATTAGCGAACTAAGAGTTTTAATTTTTGATCTTACTCTTGCACATTTATCTGCCTTCGCTTGGATTATTGTATTTCAGCAGTTTGGAAGTCTTGTTAAACCGATTTGTCCGATCAACTCATTGCTTCGGCGTTACGGCAAAAGAATCCATTAGCGAGGAATACCCCTCGTGATTAAGCTGCTTTCCCATAGCCTAAAAATTTAAATGCATTGCGGTTTCGCATACAGTGGGGCTGGCAGTCCGAGTCGCACTGAGAGTATCCCGCACTTATCCATTTTATATGAAAGCGCCATGTAAAGAGTGGTCCAACTTAATAAATCATCCTGAGATATCGTACCCCTGTTCAAAAGGGTTCTGAGGTATTGCTCCTTGGTAAAAGACATACATCACAAGGGTGTTGCTGCTATTTGCGTTTTTAAGTAAGCACCTCCACATTATGGATAGAATTATTATAACAGATAATTAGTCATTTTACAGGGCCATTTCCATGTATTCTCGTTATATAAACTCCGGCATCAGACTCCCATCGGATGCACTCAAGATTTCCTTTCACCCAATTATGATATTTTCAGTATTTTGCAGATGTGTTTTAATCACCATATGAGATTGAGGAATATGCTAGCAAATGCTTTTGCTGTATTTTACCTTTTGGAGTAACTCATTACAATCTCCACGGACAGGCGGGTAATACGCAAGTATGCTATTCGCATTCCGCGCAAGCGAAATGACCACCAGTACATCCTTGGAGTACCAGGTGGTCTTTCTCTTGTTGCCGCCCTTGTCAATGTTGCTCCATGCAGGAAGAGGATCTGATCTCAACCACGGAATAGGCGGAGCTCTAGGTTTATGCCAAAAGTGGAGTGTTTATGAACATCGGAGATCTAATGCCAAAGGTAGCACCGAAGCTCTATATCATCGTACCCAACCATCTGTGGGAGGCCGTGAAGATCAACGGCAAAATCCATAAAGTTCCATCCGCTTACAAGGAAAATGTCATCGGAGGTTTTGTATGGCGGGAGGACCCGCGAAAGAAATACAATCTGCCGAAGCTGACGGATATGAAGACCTTCGAGGCCTATCTGCAAGGCATCAAGAAGAATGAACCCACAATGATTCCGCTGATGGCCAATGCTGCCATTGAGGGGGTGATTAACGGCTTCAGTGAATTCCGCTGGTTGGGTAAGGGAGGTTCCTTACCGATTGGGTATTCAGCACAACAAGCCCAATGATGTGTATTCCTTTCTGGAGTCGGATGAGTTGAAGCAGGATATGCTGACCATGATGAGCTGAGCCAATAAGGGATACTTCCGATAAACGTACTGAATATAAAGGACGCCACCACGGATCTTTTGGTAATCGACAAAACTGCCGCCATTATCGGTGACAATCCCACTCGCTACAATGACAGCCTGCAAAGATCAAACGGTTCATCCAGATTGGGATTTGGAGTACTCCCAATACGTGCTAGCCAACGGCTTCACCACACCTGTGCATCCTAACCACAATGGTTATGCCGTTACCAAAAGCAGTAGAAATGCCGTGGAGGTCTTGGTCTTCTATGAGAAGCTGGTTACCGACAAACGTTATAACTGGCTGACTCAATACGGGATAAAGGTAAGAATTTTGCAGTGGGAAACGGCTATTTTAAGATGCTGGGCGATTCAACGGCTTCGCCCGTGAATCCATGAATTTGTGGGCTTGGCGGAATCCGGAGATTATGCTGTTTGATCCGGGTTATGACACAGTGATGCAGATATTCGCCTAGCTGGATAAAAGTATAAAGCCGAATATATTCCTTGGTTTCGCCCCAGGCGGAGCGGGCAGCGCTGGAGCAGGTGGTAAAGCAGTACTTGTTCCCGCTTTACGCAGGCCAGATCGCCAAAGTGGAGGATGACATCAAAATCTTTCTGGGCAAGGCCAAAACCGCTGGTTTAGAGAAAGTGCAGTGTGAAGTGACAGTCATGAGGAAATGCCGGTTAGAGAAGGTGTGTCGGTACTTTGTTTCATCAGAATAACCATCTGCTATAGCTTTACATTTGAAAGGAGAGATGATCGATACAATGTTGGGTAAAGCTTCTGCTCTTTCGTGCAGTGGTTGTAGGTCTTCTTCCGGTTGGTCCGAAGCCTGATGAAGCGGCTCCCCAGACCAATGCCAACGGCGCCGACTGGATGGATGCAACCAATGGTTCCATTCAGGCGCACGTCGGTTCAGGTGGGATCCCCCTAAACCTGGTATGGTGACGATAAAATACACAACAACGCCAACTTTAAAGCGTTATGCGTCTACTCCTCCACGGAACTGAAAACTTGGACGTGGCGCAGCTATGTCCTGAAAACTAGAGGTTGCGAAAATAGAGGGCCCAAGGTCATCTAAAACGAAGCCACAGGACAATAAGTTATGTGGACGCATTATGAGGATGTATTGGGGAATACCCAGAATTTGGCGGTGGCTCTGGAGCGCACCAGTAACACCACCTACGGTTTTACCTCCGATGTGTTATCGGTTTCGGCCCGGTACGTGCGGATAAATATGGTCAAAGCGGTGCTACACAATAACCCGAACAACTGGTATACGCCCAGGCTGTGGGAGGTAAAAATTTACGGCGATTGAACAGAGCTGATTGAATGTTTCTCCTCCCGTCATGCTATAATCGGACATACGAGGAATTTTCGATACGAGAGGGATTCATTCATGAAGCAAATAACCGTCTATGATATCGCCCACGAAGCCCGGGTTTCGGTTGCGACCGTCTCCCGGGTTTTGAACGGCACCGCTCCGGTTAAGGCCAGCACCCGGGAGAGGGTTCTGGAGGTGATCAATAAACACCAATTCCAGCCCAACGCTTTGGCACGAAGCCTGATCAAAAAGGAAAGCGGCATGATCGGCATGATTATGCCCGACATTGGGAATCCTTTCTTTCCGGAGGTATTTCTTGGAGCGGAGAAGGAGGCACGGGCAAGAGGCTATGCCATTTTCCTGTGCAACACCATGGGGGAGCAGGAGAAGGAGTCGGAGTACCTGGCTCTGCTGCAGGAAAAACGGGTGGACGGCATTGTTTTTCTTGGCGGGCGGATCAATCAGGTCCGTTCCAAGGCGGAGCTGGCCCGGGAGTTGGCGGATTGCGCGGCCCGACTTCCAGTGGTGCTGGTCAACGGGAATATGCCGCGGGTTTCCCTGCCCCGGGTAATAACGGATGAAGCTGCAGGCTTCCGGCTGGCAGCGCAGCACCTGATCGATCTCGGGCACCGTGAACTGCGCTTTATCGGAGGTGAAGGCTCCGTCACGGCCACTGTCCAGAAGGTGCAGGCTTTGAAGGCAGTGATGGAGGAGAACGGATTGCCGTTCCGGCCGGATACGGTTCTTTACGGAGGCTTTTCCATTGCGTGCGGCCGGAGCTTGATGCAGACGGTGCTGGCGGGAGAAAAGCGGCCTACGGCGGTCATGTGTGTAAACGACAGTGTGGCGGTTGGTGCGGTGAAGGCGGCTTTGGAGGCAGGGGTGGACATTCCCGGAGAGATGTCGGTTACGGGCTTCGACGATACGCTTCTGGCCACCTCCATTACGCCTGAGCTAACTACGGTGTCGCAAAATTCCCATGCGCTGGGTGAGCAGGCGGTGCAGCTTCTCCATCAGATGATAAGCGGAGAGAAAGGCAAAAAGCTGACGGTCCTGGAGCCGCAGCTAATCTGCCGGCAGAGCACAGGCCCTGTGAGGATACCCGGAATTTGAGGATTGACCGATGTGAGGACCTGCTTTAAGATGAGGGGAGAAGAGGGCGCTTTGGCGGAGCTTCTCTGCATATGACTGAAACCCATTTCATGAAATGGGTTTCAGTTTAAGCGGCCGTCAACACATGCCCGTAACTACAAAACACCGAACGGAGGATGTTCCCATGATCAATTCCAAGCTCCCGTCCATCTGGTATGGCGGCGACTACAATCCCGATCAATGGCCGGAGGAAATCTGGCATGAGGATATGCGGCTTTTTAAGGAGGCGGGCATTAATATTGTGACCCTGCCTGTGTTCAGCTGGGCGAAGCTGCAGCCCGACGAAACCACTTATTCCTTTGAGTGGCTGGATAAAATTCTTGATCTTGTTGCGAAAAACGGTATCTATGCCTGTTTGGCTACCTCCACCGCCGCCCAGCCCGCCTGGATGTCGCGGCAGTATCCCGAGGTGCTGCCGGTGGATGTGGACGGGCGGCGGCGAACACATGGCTCCCGGGTGAATTTTTGCCCCAACAGCGGGGTGTACCGCCGTTTCTCGGTGGAGCTGGCCCGGCGGATGGCGCTGCGCTACAAGGAGCACCCGGCACTGCTGATCTGGCATGTGGCCAATGAATACGGACCCCATTGTTATTGCGAGCAGTGTGCGGCTGCGTTCCGGGAGTGGCTGAAGGAGCGTTACAGTACCGTGGACGAGCTGAACAACCGCTGGAATATGAGCTTCTGGGGCCACACCGTGTACGATTGGGAGGAGATTGTGCCGCCGTCCAATCTGAACGGAGACAACCGGTGCTTCCAGGGGATGATGCTGGATTACAAACGGTTTATGTCGGATTCCATCCTGGCCTGTTACCAGGCGGAGTATGATGCCATTAAGGCGGTTACGCCGGATATTCCCATTACCACGAATATTTGGGGGTTGTTTAACGGGCTGGATCTGAAGAAGTGGGGCGAGCGGATGGATGTGGTCTCCTGGGACAGCTATCCACAAATGAATGAGCCCATGACCAATGTAGCCATGCGGCATGATTATATGCGGGGCTTGAAGGACGGGAAGCCTTTTATGCTGATGGAGCAGACCCCCAGCCAGCAGAACTGGCAGCCGTACAACAGTCTGAAGCGTCCGGGTGTGATGCGGCTGTGGAGCTATCAGGCGGTGGCCCATGGGGCGGATACCGTTATGTTCTTCCAGCTGCGCCGGTCCTTCGGTGCTTGTGAGAAATACCACGGCGCGGTCATCGAGCATGTGGGCCACGGCAATACCCGGGTATTCCGGGAATGCGCACAGCTGGGCCGGGAGCTGGAGGTGCTGGGGGATACGCTGCTTGATGCGGTGGCGGAGAACCAGGTGGCCTTGCTGTTCGACATTGACACCTGGAATGCGGTGGAGATCACCAGCGGCCCCAGTGTGGACCTGGATTATCTGAAGCAGGCCCAGAAATATTACAAGGCCTTCTACGATGCCCATATTGGTGTGGATGTGATCAGCCCCTTGTCGGACTTCTCCAAATACAAGCTGGTTATCGCGCCGGTGCTGTATATGATGAAGCCGGGGGTGACGGAGCGGCTGGAGGCTTTTGTCCAGAACGGCGGCACCTTTGTCACCACATTCTTCAGCGGCATCGTGGACGAGAACGACCGGGTGAAGCTGGGTGGTTATCCAGGTGAGCTGCGGAAGCTGCTGGGCATCTGGGTGGAGGAGATCGACAGCCTGCTGCCCGAGATGAAAAACCGGATGGTGCTGCAGGGCGGCTTCGGTCAGGTGCAGGGCGAATATGAATGCGGCCTGCTGTGTGATCTGCTCCATCTGGAGGGAGCCCAGGCTTTGGCCGTGTATGGAGAGGATTTCTACGCCGGTATGCCGGCGCTGACGGTGAATGCGTTTGGCTCAGGCAAAGCTTACTATGTAGCGGCGGATGCGGAGGACCGGATGATTGCCGACCTCTGCCGGACCTTGTGTGAACAAACCGGTGTCGCTGCTCCATTTGGCGCGGATACGGGTGTCGAGCTGGTGCAGCGGAAAAAGGACGGGACCGTGTTCACCTTTGTGCTGAACCATAATCACGCCTCCGCTTCCATCCATCTGGGTGAAAGGGTGGCGGAGGATCTGTTGACCGGAAGCCGGGTGACGGGGACCGCAGCGGTAAACGGGTACGGGGTGATGATTCTGCGCCACGGATAAAGGGGCGAAACACTCGATTGTGCGGAACCGGGGAGCTAACGGACCGTGGTTCCGCTATTCCGTAAACTAGCCTTGGTTTTTCCGTTGAACGGACCGGAGGGACCTTATTGTGCAGAAAAGAGGGCGTAAGCAGGCAGGATGAGCGGAATAGCGGATTGTGTGTCCGTAAAAATCTCAAAACCCTGTTTTTGCGGCAAATAGGGGATCCTCAGTCCGTTAGGAGCAAGGCTCCCCTTGCCGCAGGGCTGAGAGCCCGCCTCCTTAGTCCTCAGCAGCAGCTGTCTGCTTTCACTGCCATTCGCCTAACGAAACAACCATTACCGGCAAGCCAAAAACCGCCAGGGAAGCTGACTCCCTGGCGGTTTTGCTATGCTTTACGCTGTGGAGGCTGGCGCTACGCGTCCAACCGCACGCGGAACGCCGGCTCGGCCCTCCCGCCCACAGCGGTATACACCAGCAGTTCGCCGTCCACCACCTGCGCGCTCGGCGCGGCTGCCCAAGCTCCGGCACCGTAGCCCTCTGCGCCGAAGGCTTCGCCGTATACGGCCACGGCCAGCCATGCCGTGGCTCCTGCTTCTACATGGGTACGGACGGTGGGAATCACAGTCCGGCTCACCATGATGTTGGTGTTGGCCTGCGGCGTCAACAGCTCCGCCCGCCCGCTTCCGTAGAGCAGCTTCACGCCGCTGGCGCCTCTGCCGTAGGCGGCATAGGCGGCGGTCCCGCTGCTCTCCGGCCCCTGCGGCGGCACCGTGCTGTACGGCCGCGCCGGTTCACCGCTGCCGCCCGGCAGCCAGCCGCCCGAACCCGGGCCTTCGATGCCCAGGGCAAAGCCGCCTTCCGCACCGTCCAGCACCCGGCCGGTGGCGATGCGGTGGACCCGCACATGCCACGGCAGGCCAGGGATGATCCAGGTGCGAATCTCCACATCCGCCCAGGGTTTCCAGCGGGTATAGATGAGCCCCTTCTCTACACGGGTTTCCTCGCAGCGACGTTTCACCCGGTACAGATTATCTCCTTCGGCCAAGGCCAGCATGGAGTCGAAGGCACCTTGAGCCAAACCCCATTCCGCCCGGGGGACACTGAAGCCGAAAAAGGTGGAATAGGCGAATTTTTCATATTTCGCGGAGGTATGGGTATGCTCATTGGACGAGGTATGTCCCGAATTGAAGGCTGTTACATGCGGTGCCTCCGCCTGACGGCAAAGCACCAGATGGGGCGCCTTCTGCACAACCGACGCCTCCAACAGGGGCATTGCTTCCTCCTCCGCGGTCCAGAAGGGATGATCATCCGGAAGCGCCAACACCAGGAAGCTCTTCATCGCCCAATAGGGTGACCCGGGAGAATTATAGTTTTCACCCATAACCAGATTGGGATACGTATAGCCGATGGTCAGCAGACCGTCGGGGGTGAAAATCGGCTGGGCAAACCACCAGCGCAGATGCCGCAGGACAAGCCCTTTTAGGACACCCATGGAA
>JAEWAA010000464.1 GCA_023391955.1 Bacillota bacterium
GATCAGTATCGTATGGGGCAGGGTTTCCATCTGGAGAGCATGATCGCTGTTGAGGATAAGCTCCCCGTCCGTTTCCAGTCCCGGCAGCTGGCGCGGACGGGAGCCGGTAGCCAGAATCAACTGCGCGGGCACCAGATTCTCCGTTTCCCCATCAGGCAGCTCCACCGCCACCGCACCGCTGCGCGGCGAGAAGATGGAAGGTCCGATGACCCTGCCGTTGCCGGTATATACGTCGATTTTGTTCTTTTTCATCAAAAATTGAACGCCCTTATGCAGCTGGTCCACAATCTGCTGCTTTCGCTCCAGCACCTTGGGAAAATGGACAGACACGCTGCCGGCAGTAATGCCGAAGCTTTCGGATTCCCGCATGCTATGGGCCAGCTCTGCACTGCGGAGCAGCGCCTTCGTCGGAATACAGCCCCGGTGCAGACAGGTTCCCCCCAGCTTGTCCCGCTCCACAATGGCAACGGATTTGCCTAGTTGAGCCGCCCGGATCGCCGCCACATATCCGCCGGTGCCGCCACCCAGCACCACTACATCATATTGCTTTGTCATTCGCGGTCCCTCCAGAAAATTAATCATCACCTAAGCATACACTATTGGGAATTGTAAGCAAACTCCGCCTCATTTTATTCTTTTTTTCAAGGGGATTTCTGGTATAAAATAACCTTATAGCATCTCTCACTCCCGGACCCCGTTGTCTGGTATGATAGAGGCAATCAACCTTCATTTTTTGATGCGATAGGAGTGGTCCCATGCTGACCGCCAATCCGGAATTCCGCACCGAAACCGACCTCTTAGGCTCCTTGATCCTTCCGGCGGACGCTTTATACGGCATCCATACCCGGCGGGCCATGGACAATTTCCCCGTCAGCGGCAGGCCGGTGAATCCCCGCCTAATCTCGGCTATCGTTCTGGTTAAACAAGCTGCGGCAATGGCCAATAGAAGACTGGGCCTTCTGCCGGCGGATGTAGCCGATGCCATCCTTTTTGCCTGCACCCAAGTCCTGTCCGGTGATTACAAAAGCTCTTTTCCCGTTGACGCCCTCCAGGGCGGAGCAGGCACCTCCACCAACATGAATGTAAACGAGGTGCTGGCCAATCTGGCCATCCTCCGGCTGGGTGGAAAGCCGGGAGAATACAGCCGGGTTCATCCTTTGGACCATGTGAATTTGGGGCAATCCACCAACGATGTATATCCCACCGCCCTGCGCATCGCCGCCATCCGTTTGCTCCGGCCATTGGCCAATGCCTTTGCCTCACTTCAGGAAGCGCTGCAGGAAAAAGAGGAGGCCTTCGCCCATGTGCTTAGGCTGGGGCGGACCCAATTGATGGACGCTCTGCCGATGACCACCGGACAAGGCTTTGGCGCTTACGCCAAGGCTGTAGCCCGGGACCGCTGGCGGCTCTACAAGGTAGAGGAGCGGCTGCGGGAGGTGAATATCGGCGGAACTGCCATCGGGACAGGGCTGAATGCGCCTCTGAAATACACCTTTACTGTAACCGAGCTTCTACAGGAGCTTTCCGGACTGGGACTGGCCCGCAGCGAGTTCCCCATGGACCCCACCCAGAACATGGACGTGTTCGTGGAGGTGTCCGGCCTCCTGAAAGCGGCAGCCGTTAACCTGTTGAAGATATCAGGCGACCTGCGGCTCTTAGCCTCCGGTCCCACCGGGGGCCTGGGTGAGCTGAAGCTGCCCGCTGTACAAGCCGGCTCTTCCATTATGCCGGGCAAGGTAAACCCGGTCATGGCCGAAATGACAGGTCAAACGGCCATGCGCGTTATTGCCAATGATACAGCCATCACGCTGGCTGCCATGAACGGGCAATTGGAGCTGAACGCCTTCACGCCTCTGATTGCGGAATCCCTTCTGGAATCTCTGGAAGTGCTTACAAATGCAGTGGCCCTTTTCGAGGAAAAGTGCATCCGCGGGCTGGAAGCGGACGCCGCCAAATCCGCTGAGCGGGTGGAGATGTCCTCGGCCTTGGCCACGGCGCTGGTAGATTATATCGGCTACGAAGCCGCGGCGCGCATTGCCAAACAAGCGCAGTCCGAAGGCATTCCCGTTCGGGAAGCCCTCATCCGTGAAGGTGTGATGACCGCCCAGGAAGCAGAGCGTATCTTAAGCCCGCGCCAAATTACCAAACCCGGAATTCCGGGCAAATGAAAGGGGAAGCCGGATCATGAGCATGAACTCAACCCCCCGGTCCAACCGCATCCACATCGCCCTGTTCGGCAAGCGGAATGCGGGAAAGTCCAGTCTGATCAACGCAATAACCAAACAGGAAACCGCCGTGGTTTCACCTGTGAAGGGCACTACCACCGATCCTGTTTATAAATCCATGGAGCTGCTGCCGCTGGGACCGGTGGTCTTTATTGACACGGCAGGACTTGACGATGAAGGAGAGCTTGGCGAGCTCCGGAAGCGCAAAACGCTGGAGGTGGTGGAAAAAACCGATCTGGCTCTCCTGGTGGTGGACGCGGAGGAAGGCTTAAGCGATTTTGACATATCCCTAGCGGCTTATCTGCGCCAGAAGAAGATCCCTTCATTGGGCGTTCTGAATAAAATCGATCTGGAGGCCGGCTCTGAGCCGCTGCTGAAGGAAATGCGGGAAAAGCTTGAGCTTGCGGTGTACGCCGTCTCCGCTGCCAGCGGCAAGGGCATTAACGAACTGCGCAAGGCTATGGGGGAAGCTGTTCCGGACGATGAGGACAAGTTTAAGATTGTAGGCGATCTGGTGCGGCCTGGGGATTTTGTGGTCCTGGTGACCCCTATCGATAAGGCTGCTCCCAAGGGAAGACTCATTCTCCCCCAGCAGCAGACCATCCGGGACATCCTGGAGGCGGATGCCATTGCAGTGGTGACCAAGGAATATGAATTAAAGGAGACTCTGGAGCGTCTCGGAACCAAACCCGCATTGGTCATTACCGACTCCCAGGCGTTTCTGAAGGTCGCGGCGGATACGCCGAAGGATGTGCCACTGACCTCCTTCTCCATTTTGTTTGCCAGGCACAAGGGGGATTTGGCGGAGCTTGTCCGCGGGGCCCGTGCGCTGGAGAAGCTCCAGGACGGGGATAAGATTCTGGTGGCCGAGGCCTGCACCCATCACCAGCAATCCGACGATATCGGCCGGGTCAAAATCCCCCGCTGGATCCGCCAGAATACCGGCAAGGAGCTGCATTTCGAACATGCCAGCGGCTACACCTTTCCAGGCAATATTACCGATTATTCGCTGATCGTCCATTGCGGCTCCTGCATGCTGAACCGGCGGTCCATGCTGCACAGGATTGCCCAGGCGGTGGACGCCGGCGTCCCCAATGTGTATTACGGGGTGCTGATTGCGTATGTGCAGGGAATATTCCCGCGCGCCATCGATATGTTCCCATTAGCGCGGTTGGAATGGGACGAAGCCTGATTTATTACTTTCTTAAGGGAAGAATGCCGCATCCGCAGATATGGCATCCTAAATATGTGCTTTGCGCATTCGTCCCATAAGGAGGAGACCATCCATGACCGAATATCTTCAGCATCAGCAACGACTGGAGCATGTGCTCACCAGCGTAAACGAAGCCATTCACGAGCTCAATCAGGCCCGGGAGGAAGCGGCAAAAGCCCAAGCCTCCGCCGATCCGGAGGAACGCCGTCACGCATGGGCCAAGCTGGAGCAAGCCGAACGCCGGGCGGCTGAGGCCAAAACCCAGCTGATGTCCGAAGCGAATAACTCCCAGGAGCAGCAGGTGCTGCAGAATCTCCAGGAGCTGGAGGATGCCATTTCCAGCGCCCGCCAATATTAGTCTCTATCAGGCTAGATCGTGAACGTATCCACACACAGCAAAGCGGCGGCACGTTATGACGTGTCCGCCGCTCTCTTTTCTATTCCAAAGGTGTTGAAATCGGGTAGATAAGCTTCTCCAGCGGCAGTCTGGGTGACTGATGGGGCGGCTCATCCGAAATTCCGATGGAGATCAGCATGGCCGGCACATACCGGGCATCAATGTTGAATGCATGGGAAAAGGCCGCGGCATCAAAGCCGGTCATCGGTACGGAGTCGTAGCCCAGTGCCTTGGCAGCCAGCATGAGCTGCATGGAGATCAGGCCAGCATTCAACATGGCATGGTCCCGGCCGAATTGCTCGCCTCTGGTATCATACACATGATTGATGTTGGCGATCTGGCGGGTGGCCAGTTCGTTGGACATGCCTCCCGCTTCAGCAAGCTGCGTATAGACCGTTTTGGCGTTTAGATTCGCTTGAAGATCCCCTAACACTGCTACCGTCACGGCACTCTCCAGAATCTGCTTCTGGCTGTTGGCAATGGGAAAAAGCATTTCTTTGTCCGCTTGCTCCTGTATCACTGCCAGCTTCCAGTGCTGAAGGTTCCATGCGGATGGGGCAAAATGGGCAATCTCCAGAATTTGCCGGAGGTCCGCCTCAGGGATAACGGCCCCTTTTTTGTAGCGGCGTACGGAATGCCGGTCGAGAATCATCCGGGTGAAGGCAGCACCTGCCTCCTGCTGCAATTGGGTCATATAGAATGCCCCTTTCTCCTCATATCCGGATGGTTACGCGTGTTTTTCGATGAGGGCTTCCAAGGAAGCCAGGGATTGCACACCCACTACCTTGTCTACCGGTGTTCCGTTTTTGAACAGGATCAGGGTCGGGATGCTCATTACGCCGAATTTGCCAGCTGTTTCGGGGTTTTCATCCACGTTGGTCTTGGCTACGGTAGCCTTCGCTGCAGGGTTGGCAGCGAGTTCATCCAGAACAGGCGCGATCATCCGGCAGGGTCCGCACCACGGTGCCCAGAAATCCACCAATACCAAACCGTCTTGCCCTACTTCAGATTGGAACGTTGCATCTGTAATATGTTTAACCGCCATGTTCAAACACTCCTTTTTCTAATTTGGGGGTACCGTCACTTTTCCCTTCATGCAGGCTGCAAATTTGTCCTAGCACGTCCGCAATGGTCCACTTCCTCCAATACAGCTCCAGATGGTCCTCCGCCTCATGGAAAAGACCGTCCATCACAGACTGGACATTGGATGCAATCATACAGCCGTTGTCCGGGTCCCCAGAGCACCAGCTGGGCTTCAGAGTCCCTGCACATACAACCGTGTAGATCTGCCCCAGGTGGGTGGTTTCCGGGTCGCAATCC
>JAEWAA010000506.1 GCA_023391955.1 Bacillota bacterium
GGCCTTAACGGCCTCATGCGGGTTCTCTGCCGGGTTGCTCCCTTAGCCTCTCTTACGCCTTACTTTTCTTCCGCCCACGGTGTATACAGGGTTCTGGAGGTTCGCCGGAGTGTCCCCTTCACCTGGATATCCAGCTTGGCATTGGGCAAAACCTCATCCTCCCACCGCTCCTCCACCTGGTTCCACGCTTTAGGATTGCGGTCGTTTAATGCATTGCCGAAGGAGAAGATGTCGCTGTGGTATTTCCGGGCCGCCTTGTCAAAGGCCATCTCCACCTCCTTCTTGACCAAAGCGTTAAAGCTTTCCTCCAGCTTCTTCAACTCCTCCACCTCGGCCAAATTTCTGCTTCCGCTGCGGTCCCCGATATTGAGGTTGGCCTTAATGGTCATCTTGATCACAGCGGTGTCTCCTTCCATTTTTATCGAAACCTTGTTTCTTACCCCGCCGATGAGCTCCAGGGAAGCCAGTCCGCCATCGTCGGTTTTTATCGGGATCAGTGCACTTTTCATAAATTGCTTGGTCCACAAGAGGCCCCGGGTTTCTCTCTCATCCAGGAAACCCTTCAGCTTCGTGCCGCGGAATACCGCTGTGCCGCCCGTATAAATAACCGGGGATTGGCCGGGTCCCTTGGAGGAAGGGGTGTTCAGCTTGGCAATACGCTTGTCGTAATCCGACTGGCTCATCAGCTCCATCAGGGGAAGATAGGGCTGGCTGCCAATAGGCTCCGTCAGCATCCGGTTAAAATCCACCAGCTGTACCTTGGGGGCCTTCCCGTTGATAGTGGCATTAGTCAGCAGATTGGACAGATAGTCCGATGGGATCGGCGTCAGACTGACCCGCGCCTCCATCACATCCTTGGCCTTGCCTTTCACAACGGAGATCATCGAGGTGCCGCGGAGCTCCGGATCGGAGCTGAAAAAATCCAAAAAATCCTCCACGCCGTCCCGGGCAGCATGCTCCCCGATGACGCAAATTTGAATATGTCCCCAGAACAGCTTTTGTCCCCCGACATTGATATAGTTCCGCAGCGCTTCGAAGGTGGTGGCGCCGCGGGCGCTGATGGATTTGAACTTATCTCCGCCTCCGGCGTTCTCTGCTTTCAGTGCGGAAAGATCGGGCGACTGGATAGTCAGGATAATATCCCCGTTATCCGCCTTGTCCACCCCTACCCCCATCACATAATCGATTTCATTGGCTTCCTTGGCGCTCCAGCAGCCGGACAAAACAAACATCAGCAGGAACGGGAGACATAAATAGGCGGCTTTCACTGGTCCGTCCCCCCTTTTTTGGCCTTTCTCCAGGCCAGCAGCTCCATAAGCACCAGAAACAGCAAACCCGCGTACGGATACAGATGCCCTTTAATCTGATCGATGTGAAAGACGGCCTGGACCAAATTCTGCGGTATGGACGCCAGATAATAGATGATCACCGCAAGGGGAAACAGCAGCCGCCGGTAGCTGCTTAAGCCGAACCAGCCTTGGAAACCCGCGGCGCACGCATAGAAGGTCAAGGCGCCCTTCACCATATTCATCATCACCCACATGGTGAGAAAGATAATTTCCACATGCTCAAAAAAATGGACAAAGCTGATGTTGCGGACCATCTCTACCGTGGGAAATGCCAGACGCTTCACATAGGCCGTACCGAAGGTCCCAAGACAAAGCCAGTAGGTCAATAAAAACAGGATTCCCACCACTACATTCACCTTCACCAGAGAAACGGCAGTCTTTTCCCGCTGTTCAATGCCACGGGACGCATACAGCAGGATGCCGATTTCCATAAAAATAGCCAGTACCGACATGGTGCCCTTGTAGAGACCTGCAAAATCGGTGTCAAACAGAGGCAGCATCCGGCTCGTTTCCACGTGACCGGTGGATAGAAGCAGCATAATCAACAGAATCAGCATGATCATGGGAAACAGCACCTCCGCGAAGGTGCCGATTGACCGCAAGCCGCCCCGCACATTCCAGTAGCGGAGCGTGAGGAACATCGCCAGCATAATTCCAAGCGGGGTCTCCGGAATAACCAGCGTTTCGAACAGCTCCCCCACCAGGCGCATTACATAGGCCGAATAAAACAGAGTGGGAATAAGCAGAAACAGCAACGTAAAGGGCAGGCCCAACCAGCGTCCCATCATACTGATCACATAGGTGATAAAACCCTGATCCCCGATCCGCTTCAACAGGCGTGTCAGAAGCCAGGCATAACCCGCAGACATGGCAGTAGCCAGGAAAATGCACAGCCAGCCCGTATGCAGGGTAAGGGCCGTCAGGGACCGGGGCAGCGTAATGAACATGGTTCCGAATATATAGAAGCCGGAGACGAACATAAGCTGATATTGGGTGATTTTGCTTTTTTCCATCCCCGCCGCCTCCTTTTCGTGCCTGTCATTTTCGCCGTTTCAACTGCTGCGGCTTCAAGAAACGCTGGCGCAGCTTCATCAGATATGTGGGCTTGCGCACCACAATGGAATCGTCTATTCTCTCCCAGTGGGATGCCTGGAAAGGCTCCAGATAACCGACGCCAAAGGGCCTTAGGCTGATCAAATGCAGCAAAATGCCCGCCCCTCCGAAAATGATTCCGAAGATGCCCATCGTGGCTGCCAGAAACATGATGGGGAACCGGAGCATCCGGATGGTAATGGATGTGTTGTAGCTGGGTATGACGAAGGAGCCGATGGCCGTAAAGGACACGATAATGGTCAGCACCGGGCCGACAAAACCCGCCTGGACGGCAGATTGGCCGATAACCAGAGCACCCACAATGCCGATGGTTTGGCCCATGGTGCCGGGCAGGCGCAGGCTGGCCTCTCGTAAGAGCTCAATGCTGATCTCCATCAGCAGGGCCTCAAAAAAAGCCGGAAACGGCACCCCTGTCCGGTTGGCGGCGCTGGAGATCATAAGCGGCGTAGGCAGCATTTCCTGGTGATAGGTGATCAATGCAATATACAGGGATGGCAAAAACAGGGCAATAAAAAAGGCCAGTCCCCGGAACCACCGGATGAAGGTGGCGGCCATAAATTTGCTGTAATAATCCTCGGAGGCAAAAAGAAAGTTGGCAAAGGTGGCCGGCATGGAAAGAGCATAGGGAGACCCGTCCACAATGACCGCCACCTTGCCCTCCAGAATGGAGGCGACCGTCCGGTCCACCCGCTCCGAGTTGAAAATTTGGGGGAACGGTGACAAGGGGTTATCCTCCAGATGCTCCTCAAGCTGGCCGCTATCCTGAATGCCATCCACCACAATTTCCTGCAGACGCCGCCGCACTTCCTTGACCAGAGCCGGGTTGGCCACATCCTGCAAATACAGAAGCGCCGTATCCGTAAGGCTCCTGGTGCCGATCTGCAGCGCCTCCACCGCCAGCCGCGGGTCCTTGATCCGCCTTCTGATAAGAGCCGTATTGGCC
>JAEWAA010000598.1 GCA_023391955.1 Bacillota bacterium
TTTCTCCGCCGCGTGGGTCAGCTGCAGCACCGGATATTGCCCCGCCGTAAGGGCCGTGACATCATAGCCCCGCCGGAGCATAAGCATATCGCACTCGGGAATAACCTTGCGCGCCTTGAGCGGCGGAAGCGGCTGGCTCTCCGCCTTCCAGAAGGGGTGCTCCGCAGGAAGGGCCAGCAGCGCAAAGGTTTTGAAGGCCCAATAAGGGGAACCGGAGGCATTGTACCCTTCGGATATATTCAGGTTGGGGTATGTGTAGCCGATGGAGAGAACCCCGCCGTTGTCAAAAATCGGCTGGCGGAACCATTGCTCCATATGCCGTCCGATCAGTCCCTTCAACACGCCCATGGGCAGCACGTCCAGCTCCAGCATGGCGCACATGCTCCAGAAGGCTCCCTGCGCGAAGCGGTAGGTCATGGACCGTCCGAAGGGCAGGGCTTTGCCCTCATTGTCGAACCAATACAGGAACGTGCCGGCGAACTCACGGGCCCGTGCTTTGAACAATTCCGCCCGGACGGGATCCTCTCCGCCCATCAATTTCGCATACAGCAGGCAGTAAAAATGGATGGCGAAGGAGATATAATAATCCTTCTGCGGCCGCAATCCGTCGGAGTACCAGCCATTCCCCAGATAGAAGGATTCGTACTTGGCCATGGCTTCTTCCATCCGCTGCGTGCTGTAGGGCCTGCCCACATGCTTCAGGGCCAGATTGGTGATGACGTTGAAATACTGCCAATTGTTCTCCGCGAGAGAATACAGGTTAATCTGCCCCAGCCATTCCGCCAGATGGGTCCGGCTTTGTTCCGGCAATGGCTCCCACAGCTTCTCCGGAATCAGGAGCATTCCATAACCGATGGCGGCCATCTCCACCATCCGCTGATCCTTGTTTTGCAGATCGCCCCAATATTCAGGGGAGTCGGGGTTAGTCCCGTTGGCGAGACCCTCCAAAAAAACGGGCAGCAGGCTTTCGTCCGTTCCCCCGCCGGCCCAATAGGGAACCATGCCCCATAACAGCCGGGAGAAACCCTCCATTCCGGCAACCCGGTTTCCGTAGCCTGCGGTTTCCGCACCCAGCTCCAGTCTTGCCTTGCCCGGGCTGAACCGCCCCTTTAAGGGCTCTATCATGGACAGCAGCAGGCCTTCGTAATACGCCCTGCTGCCGTGATCCTTTATGGCTTCCATAGTTGCTTTCCGCCTTTCCAAATAAATTCACACCCTACAAATCATGCTTTACTATAAGGCAGAATCCGGTGCTTTGTATATCTTCAGTACATCCAATAAGCTCGGCATTATGCCCAAATGCATAGGCATTTTGTCCAATAACCGGCTTCCGCAGGCCATAATCATTTTAATTGATTATGGATCAATGCCTTTGGCGGATGATAAAATACTCATGATCCTGATTTGCTTAATCTACTGTAATGGGTGGAATCTTGATGTTTGAAAAGAAATGGCCCTTTTTTTCTTTGAAATCGAAATCCGTGCGGAAGAGGATCCTGATCGCCGCTTCCTTGTTTGCTACCATACCGGTATTCATTATGGGAGCCGCGGCGTATTATATCGCCAGCGGCTCATTCGTTGAAGAAATCAGATTGGCCAACCGCCAAACCATTCTGCAGATCCAGCAGCGCATCGACGAGAAGCTGGTTACCCTGGAAACCGTTACTCTGCAGAATGCGGTTAACCCCACCTTGTCCCGTTTCCTTGCCTTGGACAACCCCGAGGAGAATCTGGAGAATATCGGGTTAACCATGTCCTTGCTCAACTCCATGCAGGTACTCATTCCGGATATCGACAGTGTTTACCTGTACCGTCCGGATAAAGGGATTGTGGTGTCGCCGACCAATGGCGTACGGGGGGAGGAGCTGCTTCCGAACCATGTGAGAGAAGCCATCAGCATGAATCCCTCCAAGATATGGCTGGACCATGAGCTGGAGTCCGACTTGGTCCGGGACGGCTTCCACCGGATTACGTTTGTAAGACGAATCCATACCTCGGATCATTCGCCCACCGGCTATTTGATTGTCAACTTGAATGATACGGCTTTTTTTCGGGTTTTCGCCAATATGCGGCTGGGCTCCAGGGAGCTTCTGATCGTAACCCCCAGCGGCAATGTGTTCGCAGAGAACGCCCGCAACCAGCAGCGGGAGGTTCTGGAGGAATACGGCTTTATCCGCAAGCTCATGGAATCGGACGAAAGCGAAATGGTGACCCGGGAGGAGGCGAATGGGCGGGAGCTGTCCGTCAATTACCTCAAATCCAACTATAACGGATGGAAGTATATCACCATTATTCCGCTGAGCGAGCTGAACCGGCATCTGGACAATATCAGGTTTACCACCTTTATTATCTGTCTGGTGCTCATTCTGATCAGTGCCGCTGCTGCCGGTTTCCTGTCCAACGGCTGGTTCAAGGCCCTCCAGTCCATCATTGACGCCATCCGCAAAAAAGGCGGTATTACAGAGCCGCAAAAGCATCAGAATGAATTTGTGCTGATCCGCAATTATTTCGAATCCCTATATGAGAATAACGAAATATTGGGCAAGCAGTTGGAGGAATCCAGACCCGTCCTGCAGGTGAATTTTATCCAGAAATTATTAACCGAGCAGTTCCGGGACAGCATGGAAGAGCGGGCCAAATACTATCACATCCCCATGAAATTTGCCGATTACACGGTAATTTGCATTGAACTGGATAATATGCGGGGACAGACGGAGCAGGATCTGAATCTGTTTCACTATGCCGTCATGAATATCGCCAAGGAAATTATCGGGCGTTATTCGGAGGGGTTGGTGGTCCGGATGCATAGCGGGCATATTGCCATTCTAATCAACCACGATGTGACGGAATCCCTCGTAACGGATGCTAAAGCCAAACCCTTCCATATTGCCGAGGAAATACGCAACGTAGCCGAAAGCCTGCTGCGCATTACCGTTACCATGGGCATCGGGCGGAGCTATGAGGGTTTGTCCCAAATCCGGAATTCGTACCGGGAGGCCTTGGAGGCGTTGGAGTACCAGCTGGTGGAGGGAAGCGGGAGAGTGCTGTTTATCGGCCAAATCAATCCGGGGGCCACTTCGTTCTCATACCCGTACGAAATCGAGCAGAACATCATCACCCATTTGAAAATGGCGAATCTGCCCCATATCAACGGGCTGCTGGATGAATTCGCCCGGGAGCTCAGGGCGGAGCTGTTCAGCACCGAGCATGTCCGCCAATCCTTCGCCCAGCTGACCGCTGTGACCCTGCGGACCTTATTCGAGATGGACCCTAACAGCAAGCTGTTCCATGAGTATAATCTGTATCAGCATCTCAATGATTTCAGCACGAGGGAAAAAATTCTCAATTGGCTTAAAACGGAGGTATATCCTCCTATTGTGGAGCATATCCGCAACCGGACGGTTCAGCGCAACCACAGCACCATGCAGAAGGTTCTGCATCATATCCATCAGGCTTATGATACGGACTTGTCCCTGCCGCTGCTCGCGGCGATGATTTCGGTGCCGGTATCCCAATTCAGCCATCTGTTCAAATCGGAGGTGGGGATGACTCCCTCGGAATATATCATTGCCTACCGGATGGAGAAGGCTAGAGAGCTCCTGGAGCAGACGGACATGAAGATTGCCGATATCGCCGAGAAGCTCCAGTATAACAATTCGCAGAATTTCATCCGGGTGTTTAAGAAAATGAACGGCATGACCCCGGGCGAGTACCGGACCCGTTCGAAGGAATCCTAACGTGGCTGATCCTGCCGGAAGCGGGGTCAGCCGTTTTTTTTATCCGCGGAAAAATAGCGGTTTTGTAATCAAATTCCTTGATTGCCGCTGGTGCTTGCTGGAGGGAGTAATCATATAAACTGATTATTTTCAGGGGGCGGAAGCCCGTGATAAGCTCGGAAGCACAGAAACGAAAAAACGATTGATGGGTAGGAGGCTAAAAACAGTGGCTGTTGGACAAGAGGGAATTGCTGCAGAAAGGTTGACGGTTCCGAAGCCGAAGGGCAGGCTCGCGTTTCTTAAGAAAGAGCTGCTCCGGAACAGATATCTGTACCTGATGCTGGTACCGGTGCTGGCGTTTTATCTGATTTTTCACTATGCACCGATGTATGGTCTCTTAATGGCTTTTCAGAAGAGCTATAGCCCCATTAAAGGTATTTTTGCAGGGACATGGGTTGGCTTTGATAATTTTACGGCCTTTTTTAACAGCTACTATTTTTGGCGGCTGGTTAAAAATACGATTATCCTGAGCTTTTACAGTATCATCTTCGGTTTCCCGGCGCCGATTGTGCTGGCTCTTCTGCTGAATGAGCTCCGGGGCAAGTACTTTAAGAAAGTGGTGCAAACCGTCAGCTATCTGCCCCACTTTATATCGGTTGTGGTCATCGTCGGTATGTTGAATACATTCTCGGCCTTGGACGGCGGTTTGTTCAATGTGGTCCGTTCTTTCTTCGGTCTGAATCCCGTGATGTTCTTTACCGAATCGGACATGTTCCGTCCCATGTACATTCTCTCGAACATCTGGCAGGGGGCAGGCTGGGCGTCCATCATCTTTTTGGCGGCGCTGGCGGGGATCGACTCCCAGCTGTATGAGGCTGCCAAAATTGATGGGGCCGGAAGATGGAAGCAGCTGCTCCACATCACCTTGCCCGGCATTATGCCCACTCTGATTGTCATGCTGATTCTGCGCCTCGGCGCCGTTATGAACTCCGACGTGCAGAAGATCCTGCTGATGCAAACCGCATCCACCTATGACGTATCGGACGTGATTTCCACCTTCGTGTACCGCGCCGGTGTGCTGGAAGCCAACTATACCTATTCCACGGCCATCGGGCTGCTGAATAACGTGATTAATTTCCTGTTCCTGATTGCGGCCAATGCCATCAGCCGTAAAGCAAATTCAACCAGTCTTTGGTAAAGAGGTGATGAAGAATGAAGCAAAGCACAGGTGAACGCATATTTGACTGGATCAATACAATCCTATTATTGTTGGTTATTGCTGTAACCTTGTATCCCATCCTGTATATTTTTAATTCCTCCATCAGTGATCCCGACATGCTGCTTCGCAGCAGAACCTTCATGTTTCTGCCGGAGGGGTTCAGCCTGAAGGCGTATCAGATGGTGCTGCAGGACTCCAAGGTATATACCGGTTACCTGAACACGCTGTTTTATGTGGTGGTGGGGACCCTGCTCAACCTGCTGATGACCTCCCTGGCTGCCTATGCACTTTCCCGGGCGGATTTGTACGGGCGCAAGTTTATGGTGCAGCTGATTACCTTCACCATGTTTTTCGGGGGCGGCATGATCCCCACCTTCTTACTGATGCAGAATCTGGGGCTGATTGACAGCCGCTTGGCCATCATTCTTCCCGGCGCCATCAGCACCTTTAATTTTATGATCATGAAGACCAACTTCGAGAGCATTCCCAATGAGCTGGTGGAATCCGCCAAGCTGGACGGCGCCAATGATTTCACCGTGCTGTTCCGGATTATTCTGCCGGTCTCCAAGGCCATTCTGGCGGTGATGACCCTCTACTATGCCGTGGACCATTGGAATGATTACATGAAGCCGCTCTTGTATCTGCGGAGCCAGAATTTGTACCCCATCCAGATCATCCTGCGGGATATCCTGCTGAGCAACAGCACGGAAGCACTGGGAGGCGGCTCGGATACCGGGTTTGCCATCGGCGAGAATATTAAATATGCCACTATCATTGTCTCCACCCTGCCGATTATGCTGGTGTATCCGTTTATCCAAAAATATTTTGTTCAAGGTGCCTTAGTCGGCGCTGTGAAACAATAAATTATCTTTTATAAGGGGAGATTATCAGATGAAAAAGGCCAAATTCGCACTTATTGCATGCTGTACGCTTGTGTCTACCAGCCTTTTTGCAGGCTGCGCAGACAAGGGAGAGGAAGCTGCCGGAGGCGCAAGCGCTTCACCCAAGGCCGAGGCCTTGACCTCCATTCCGCTGCCCATCACCACAGAAGCCTTCACCATCGATTACTGGCGGGCCAATGACGCCAAAATCACCGCTGCAGGCATGCAGAACTTCGGGGACATCGCCGCATACAAAAAGAAAGCGGATCTGACCGGCATCAAGGTGAACTGGACCCATCCGCCGCTTGGCCAGCAGAAGGACCAATTCAATCTGCTTATGGCCACCAATGACATGCCGGATGTGATCTATTACAACTGGTATGACGCGGTAGGCGGTCCGGAGAAGCTGCTGGCGGACGGGCGGATCATCCGGCTGAACGAATATATTGACCAATATGCGCCTAACCTGAAGAAGCTGATCAACAGTGATCCGGATATCAAAAAACAGATTTCCTTGGATGACGGCACCATCTACATGTTCCCGTACCTGCGCACGGAGGGCCGCAAGCTTAACGGTACAGCCGGTCAAATTATGCGCAAGGACTGGCTGGATAAGCTGGGCTTGAAGGTTCCTACTACACTTGACGAATGGTATACCACCCTGAAGGCATTCCGGGAGCAGGACCCCAACGGCAACGGCAAGAAGGACGAGCTGCCGCTGACCGGCTCCAGCTCGGGCAGCCTGTCCAGACTGCATGATTTTGCACCTGCCTTCGGGATTATCGGCGGCTTCATGTTCAAGGACGGCAAGATTGCTTACGGCCCTATGCAGCCGGAATACAAGGCATTCCTGGAAACCATGAACAAATGGTATGCGGAAGGTCTGGTTGATCCCGAAATCATCACCAACGACAGCAAAGCAGTGGATTACAAAATCACCAATAACCTGGCAGGCGCGTATGGTGCAGGCGTATTCAGCGGCATTGGCAAATACATGAACCTGATGAAGGACAGCAATCCCGCCTTTAATCTGACAGGGGTTCCCCAGCCTATCGGCACCGGCGGCAAGCCGTATGCCAAGGATGATCTGGATATGAAGGTGCTGTCCTACGGGG
>JAEWAA010000469.1 GCA_023391955.1 Bacillota bacterium
GGACCAAGCCGTATCCATCTCATTATTGCCGCACCAAAGAGCAATACAGGGATGATTGCGCAGTCTGCGGAGATTGTACGCCGCTTCCTCCCGGACGCTGGTAAGAAAGGCCTTGTCACCCGGGTACATGCTGCACGCAAACATAAAATCCTGCCAAACCAGCAGCCCGTACTCATCACAGAGCTCATAAAAGATATCGTTTTCATAAATGCCGCCGCCCCACACCCGCAGCATATTCATATTGGACTCCACCGCCGACATAATTTCATGCAGGTACCGCTCCCTGGTTACCTCCGTCAGGAAGCTGTCATTGGGAATATGATTGGCGCCTTTAGCGAATACCGGTACCCCGTTCAGCTCGATATAAAAGGAAGCCCCGAAGGAATCCGGCTCTTGCACGAGCCTAACTCTACGCAAGCCGGTGCGGGCATGCCGCTCCGCATAAACAGCACCTTCGTCAGCCGCATCGGAGATCTCCGCTGTAAAGGTGTACAGGGTTGGCTCACCCAGCCCGTTGCACCACCATAATTCCGGGCGGTCTATACTCACCTCCAACTGGACTGTCTGAACCCCCTCCTCCAGATGCAAAGGCAGGCTCCACACCTGTGCTCCAGCCAAAAGGCGCAGCACTATATCCTTTGGACCATCCGATTGGATGTCTGCTATGGCAGTCAGTTGAGCCGCTTCGGCCGTTACATCCCTTTGCCGGATATACAAATCGGTGATCCAGCATCCGGACCAGCTCTCCAGCCTGACCTCTCTCCAGATTCCGCTGGTTACAAAACGAGGGCCCCAGTCCCAGCCATAATGATACGGGGCTTTACGGGCGAATACGCTGACCTTCTTATCCCCCATACCGCCTATTTCGGACTGGTCATTGGAAGCCGGCAAGGCATAACCCAACTTCTCCAGCTTGGGCAGATCCTCCAATACAGGGGAGCGAAACCGTATTCGCAGCACATTGCCGGTTGGCTGGGCCCAATCCCGAACATCTACCCTCCAGCCGCGGAACATATTATCTGCCGACAGGATCCGGTGTTCATTTAGATATACATCCGCATAAGTATCCAGTCCGTCAAAAACCAGCTCCAATCCGCTTCCTGCATTCCACTCCGCCGGTACATCGAAGGTCGTTTGGTATTCCCAGCTCTGTTTATCGATCCATTGCAGCTCCCGCTCATTGGTTCTGTAGAATGGATCAGGAATTCGTTGGTTCCGCAGCAGATCTGTATGCACACAGCCCGGCACGACCGCAGGATACCAGGTTTCCTTTTCTCCTCCACGAAATTTCCATTCCGTCAAAGTTAAGATGGTGCTTGCCATTGAGGTAACCCCCCATTGCTTTTTGTTATTTTTGTTATTATAACGTTATTTTGACACCTTCATAATATGTCCCTTCCTCTACCAGAGTCAACTAAAAAAAGCACCCGCCCGTTGCAACGAATGCTTTTATTCTCTCTCATCTCCCCGGCTTTGCCAAGGACCCGCGGTATATGATCTCGCAGGAAACCATCAGCCTCTCCACCGGCTCCGCCCCGCGGCGTACCCGTTCCAGAAGCTTCTCCACCGCACGTCTGCCGAGCAATTCCTTGGGTACATGAACCGTCGTAAGTGGCGGGTCTAACCGGGCGGAATCCTCCAGGTTATCAAAGCCTGTTACCGTTACATCCCCCGGAATAGACAAGTCCAGCTCCCGCAGCACCCGGAGGACAATGGAAGCGATCCAATCATTGCCGCATACCAATGCGGTAGGACGGGTGGAAGATTCTTTCCATTCACGCTGCAGCCAGTGTCTGAATTGATCCTCATACGACTGCTTCGCATCCTCTGTCAGCGCCAATCTTAAAGCATCCTTCGGCAGCCCGTAACGTCCATGCTCCTCTACCGCGGCCCTAAAGCCCATCCACCGGTCAGAGAAGCTGCGGGAAAACTGTTCATTGCCGATAAACCGCAGCTCCCGGTGTCCAATGGCAATCAGATGGTTAACCAGCCGCAGCATGGAATCGTAATTGTTGACAAATATGGAGTCTGTCGGGATCAGCCGATCTTCATGGTCGATTAGCACCATGGGAATTCCCTTACGGTGAATATTCAGCAGTACGCCGTTGTCCATCAGGCCAACGCCCAAGGCACCCAAAATACCGGCGGAATTCATCATCTCCAGGAAGGATTCCACACTATGCTCCGGCATAATCAGCATTCCGATTCCGGCCTCCTCCAGCCTGGCGGAGATGCCATCCATGATCCGTCCCCAAAACATAGACTGCTTGTTCTGGAAGCGGATATCCGACACCAGAACAATAACAGATTGTTTGACGGCTGTTTTGGAGGCTCCCGGGTTTTCCAGTTCGGCCTGCTTCAGCTTAACCTTCTGCTGGTTGAAGTACCCGAGCTGAGAAGCGGTCTGAATGACTCTCTCCCTGGTCGCCTCGCTGACTCCGTTTAGGCCCGACAGCGCCTTGGATACCACAAACTTCGATACCCCCAGCTCATCGGCGATTTGCTGCATCGTCACCTTTTTAGCCATACAACTCTCTCTGCTCCTTATTTTGCGAAAGCCCCAAGTCCTCCGCTCTCTGCTTCTTCTATGAACCTACCTTATCACAAATTTGTTAGCATAACAAATTTAGAAAAAGCCGGATAATGGGGATTATATGAAGCTGCGCAGCGATGGCGGGCGGCGGATGTTATGATGCTGTTCAAAGGAATAAGCCAGCGAGATCAGCACAGGTTCTTCATACGCCCGGGCGGCAAAGGTTATGCCGAAGGGCACACCTGCAGAGGTGTAACCGGCGGGAACCACAATAGAGGGATAACCTGCCCGTGAAGTAATCCGTGCACCGAAATCAGCGGGGAACAAGAGCGCATCAAGCTTATGCTCGCGTATCGTGGCATCCATTCCCTCCTCCTTGCAAAGCCGCAGGTCGGTGAGCCGGTCCTGCAAATATTGGGGCTCCGTTAGTGTTCCGGAGGTGGTGTATTCGGCATCGATCAGCGTAGATTGTCCATAACGAAGCGTTTGCACCGGATGGGCGTGGTTGAAGTCGATAATCTCCTTAAGCGAGCGTATTTTGGCTCCCGGACCGAGTTTAGCCAGATAAGCGCCAAGGGAGGACTTGAATTCGTTCAAAACCACCGACGAATATTTGATCTCCCGCGCCGTTCTAATATCCGCCGGATCAACGATTATTGCGCCCAGTTCACGCATAACATCCAAAGTCCCGTTAAAGATGGCAAGCTGTTCCTCAGTCAGCTCCTCAAAATAATAGTCCCGGGGAATGCCGATGCGTGCTCCCCGCAGCCCCTCTGCATTAAGGAATGCCGTGTAGTCCTTATGCCGTTTCCCGGAGCCTGTACGAGTGGCGGCATCTTCCTTATCCTCACCTGCCAGAGCATTCAGCAGCAGCACCGTATCCCCCACCGTGCGAGCCATGGGACCGGCGGTATCCTGGGAGTTGGATAAGGGCAGAATGCCGGAACGGCTGATCAGCCCCACCGTAGGTTTGAGGCCAACAATACCGCCGAGATTGCTGGGGTTCAAGATGGAGCCGGAGGTTTCCGTGCCCACGGACACGGTACAGAAATTACAGGCCACTGCCACAGCCGAGCCGGCGCTGGAGCCGCCCGTCGGTGTCGATATATTGTAGGGATTCAGCACCTGGCCGCCGCGGGAGCTGTAGCCTGAAGGCATACCGTTGGTCATGAAGTTGGCAAATTCCGTCATGTTGGCTTTGCCCATGATGACCGCTCCGGCTTCACGCAATCTGGCTACCAGAAAAGCATCCTCGCCTGCATGCGAATCGGCCAAAGCCAACGAACCTGCGCTGGTATGCATCTTGTCTCCGGTATTGATATTGTCCTTAAGCAGCACCGGGATTCCATGCAGGGGACTGCGCGGCCCCCACGCAGCACGCTCTACATCCAGCGCTTCTGCGATGAATAGTGCGTCGGGATTGAGCTCCAGCACCGAGTTGACAGTCAGTCCGTTCTTGTCATGCTCCGCTATCCGTTGGTAATACATAAGAACCAGTTGTTTGGCAGTCAACTCACCGGATTCCATAGCCGCCTGAATTTGCGGTATGGTGGCTTCCACAAGCTCAAAACCCATGGGCATCACACCTCTTTTCTGATGGATATATTTTCTTACAAACGCTTACATGAGGCTTATAAAAAAAGCCCGCCCGATCCGTACTACAGCTAACGGTTCGTGCAGGCTATCTTGAATGTTGCGATTATGGTGTAAGCGTTAAGAGATCATTCGCCGACGCGGACAAAACCTTCCTCTGCCAGGTACTCCTCTGCTTCCTGCACCGTCTCAAAGGCCATATCCAAGTTTGCTCCGGCATACAGGTACCACATATCTTCTTCGTGCTTCAGTTCAAGCTTGTTTCCGGCCGCATCGGTCCAATGGCTATTCTGCGTCTTGCCCTTCTTAGGGGTGGGAGCAGGAGAGGCGGATTCATAACCAGCCATTGCCGCTATAGTGGCATCCAGCAGAGAGCGGAGCTCGGCCTCGGAATACTCGCGGATATTCACAAGCCCTTTACTATCAATGGGATAACCCTTAAGCAGCCCTGCGTATACAAAGCCGTTGCCATTAGGGTGCAGGTGGTAAGCAATGGTTTTTTTGTCGTGGCGGCTCTCCTCAAAGTGGTAATTGACCCGGCCCAACGATACATCCTTACGTTCAAGCTCAGGGTAGGAATCCAGTACAGCCAGTTTCTGTTCAAAAGTCAGCATATCGCGCCTCCGGTTTGCGGTTGTAAGGTTCAAGTACCCCATTATACCACATTACCCGCTGATTTCTTTACCGCACTTTGGGCAGAACCGGTAGGTTTCTTCTATAACCTTGTTCCCGCAATACGGACAGTATTCAAACTGGCCGTCTTTCCTTGCAGGATCGGTTTCAGAAATGGCAGGATTGCTTCGATTACGTTGATTCACAAACTGATTCAGCGGATCAGGCTCCTCCCGATGGTCCGTGATATCAAAGACGGACATCCGGTTTTGGCCCGTCGCATTCTTGAAGTGATAAATCCCCTGCATAATGGCCAAACCAACAAAAACAATCCCAAAAAACACAAAAAAGATGGGGGCACCCATACTAGCCGCACTGATGGTCCAGAAGACCCCAAACAACCCAACAGCAACACTTCCAACAGCCCCCATCGCAGATGGTCCACGGCCTGGTTTAATGCTTTTCATTTAGGAATCATCCTTTCACTGGTCTCTCTTCAACTCATTCCTGAGCTCCTCCAGCTCTTTCCTCATGAATATGATTTCTTTGGTGAGTTTTGAATTATCTATAGAGTACCGAATTATAAATGAAATGATAGCAAACACAACAATAATAAACAGTAAGGAAATGAATAAACCCATTGGCGCAAATCCGCTCAAGGTCATCGGAACCTCCTAATAAGTATTTGTTATTCTGCTCGCGCAACAATGCGTGCAACAGCGGAATCCGCTTTAATAAATAGTGGCAGGGCTATAATCTCGAAGGATGTTAGGTCCAATAACTGTTCAAGATTAGTAAGGTTTTCGGCAATGAAGATGCCATTCTCAAATAGAAGCTTATGAATCTCGAAGGGATATTGATCCGGGGAAGGTGTGTCTAACCCGATCATTTTTATCTTCTTGCGAACCAGCAGATCCGCAAACTCTTTCGAAAGAACAGGGTGTTGTTCAAAATACAGTTCTTGTCCGAAGTGTTGACTATGACCTGTATACAAAATTACTATTGTACCTTCGCTAATGAAATCTTCGTAGACTTCAAGGTACTCAATGGTTTGCATTCCCGATACATCCAACACGATCCCATTACCCATAAATGAATCTAACGGGAAATCACTTAAATATAACCCAGACGTTGTCAGATGCATCGGTCCATCAATATGCGTGCCGGTATGCATATTGATCGTTAACTCATGATTTACAAATCCGTCGGCTTCCAGATGTTTCGTTTGCCTTAAATTCATCTCCGAATCTCCAGGATAAACCGGAATCCGATCCTGAAGCATATGAGTCAGGTCTATCAGCTTCATGGTTGCCTCCCTTTTTGGACAATCTAGTATTCAAATGTTTATGTATGTGCCCCGCGGTAAAACAAATTCCTCCCCAGCATTAATGGTAAGCTCCTTCTGTTCATGTAATACGTTCAACTCCACGTTAGGGTTGCTTTCTTCCCCATGGGTTTGTCAGATAGGCTGTTATGGCTTCCTGTATATCCGTTTCCGCCTCTTCCCGAGTTAGTCCGGTATAGGAAACATCGTCAAAGCTCAGTTTATTGGCCGGATTCCATCTGTTCTCCGAAGTGTCCGGAAATATGTAGGCAGTGACACGCACACATTGGTCCTTCACAAAAAAGGCAAATTCATACATGTCCTCACCGTTAGTTCTCAAGATTGAGTTGGAAACCCAACCAATATAATATAAAGCTTGCTGCTTGCTATGATTCACATGCCAATGCTGCATGGGAGGCAGTCCATCCTCCAACGGTTTACGGAACTGGTAAGTCCGCAGCTTTTCCAACCATTCCTCGTCTATCGCTTCATACTGAAACAAGAGCATCCCTCCAACAAACAGCCCTTTTGGTTCCTAATAGGTTCCGCAAGGGCATGTTAGTTATTTCAAATCAATCAACCACGCCTTCAAATTAGATGTCATTTCCTCATATTTCTTAAGTGCATTTATTGTCTCGATTACGTGATGGGTTCCCATTTCCTGCTCCCGTTCATCCGTGCATTCAATCTGTAAGGACCGTTTGAGACTGTATTCCAACCACTCTAACTTGCTGAGATACCCTAACTCCAGCACTATTTCCCAGTCAGCATTTACTTTCCCGTGATCATCTTGATACCCTTCTACGAAAGCCAAAAACTTGTCCTTGTCTATTCCTCCCGTTTCATTCGTAGACCAGTAAACGGCAGTTTCGATTAAATCATGGGCAGGATTGATTTCACCGGCTGACTCCCAATCAATGATAACAGGTTGTCCATTGTCCCACATCACATTCTTTGGATCTAAATCCCTATGGCTGTAAACCTTCTCCGCTGCCAGCAATTTGAATGATCTTAACGCCTTTTCATTCCAAGCTAACAGCCGTTCAAGGTTGCTCTGCAAAAGATCTGCCCACACAGCGTTTGACTGTCTTCCCTTATGTAAATATAAATCCCAATCGATTGCTCGCATGATATTGAGGTTTTGATCCAATCGGCCAAGCTGAGAGAAGTCGGTATCATGAATTTCAGCAAGGATCGTCCCTATCTTTTTACAATGATCAGGAGTAATCTCACGCACTTTCAAACTGTTTCCTTCGACCCAGTCAAAAACCATATAATACTGATTATCGATGTTCTGTAAAAATGACCCCTTAAGTATCTTGGCAGGCTGAGCCGGTACACGGGAAGAGGCTATACGGACAATGTTCTCCGAAAGAATATAATTGCCCTTGGCTGTAGGTCTGGCCATTATCAGCGGATTGAGCACTTTGATTGCATATTTTCCCTGGGTCGTTTCAATGGCAAACATTCTATGTAATAACCCGCCTGTAATAGCTTCGGGTGGTTTTATTAATTCACCAAGATTCAACACATGGCACATTTTTTCGAATTGTACATTGTAGGTGGAGTTCATTTATAGTTTTTTCCCTCTTTATTTTGAGTGGCATCATCTAATTCTCTCGGTCACCACTTTTTATTAAGGATTTATCATTTTTCTAGTAATGGTTTCATTTCATCCGAGACAATAATCACATCCTGGATTTGGTAATCCCCACCAGGTGCGTGATTGACCAATATCATTTGTCCGTTTCCTAACGTAACAAGTGAATATGATTTATAGTCTGCCTTAGAATCATCAAGTTCCCTAAGTTGATTAAATAATTCTTTTGTGGCTTTTGACTTTCGCTGTTCAAAAAATAAAGATTGGAATTTTTCATAACTATTTAAAGAAATGGATTGCTTCAATTTAATAGCGGTGTCAATAGGGCCCTCTTCATTGTCTTTAGCACATCCTACAACAATTACAATCAGAATTGTAGATACCAGGACTTTCATTACTTTATTAACCATCTATATTACCCCTGATCTTAGTATTTAGTCCCCAAATGACAGGCCTTTCTCTTCGAGGGCTTGTCGAATTCTTTCAAGGGCTTTTGGCCCCATTCCATGTAATTTGAGAATTTCGGCTTCTCTAATCTTTGTAAATTGTTCGAGATGATGGTAACCGGCATTGGTGAGTGCACGCATAGCCGGTTTGCCAATATTTCCTGGTAGATCCGTTATGGCCGCTTGAGGTTTTGGGGATTCATTCACCATTCATCACTCCCATTATTTTCGTTATTCAAAAACAAAGCGGATTCTCTTATGCTCACTCCACTTTTCTTTCATGCTCTCATAATAAATATCTCTACCGTTATAAATAATATCATGGTATGTGGTTACCAAATGAGGGTAACAACGTCCAATATACGATTCTAATGCCAGGGCAGGCCTCGTGCCGGGTTTGATTCTAACCTTATCTAGAAACACCGGAATATCATCATCCAACTCTTGAATCATGGCATCCACATCCGTAATCCCAGGCAGAACTGGGGTAATAAACACCCATACTTGAATGCCCATTCGATGCAATTCATTGGCAGTTTGTATATTGCCCAGGACTGACATATCGTCTACCTTAGTGAGCTGATTGAGATTAGACAGCCCCAACAGCAAAGTAAATTGATCTCCCATTGCCTGGATGATATCAAGATCCCTAATTATAAGCCTCGAGCTTGATTTTGTTGTCACCATACATTTCAGTTTGAGCTTATGGATTTCCATTAAGCATTTTCTTGTCAACTGGTATTTCCGTTCTATCCCCATATATGGATCACACCTACTGCCGATATACACAGGCTCCGTTTTACTCCAGGAGCTTAGCTCTTGCTGAAGGACTTCCGCAATATTAAGCTTCACCTTCAAATCGAGATTCCAGCTTTCATCCTCCAGCTGGAAGCAATATGGACAGCCTACCGAACATCCATCATATGGGTCAATAATCGGGATGGTTCCTCCGTCCGGGGGATACTCGTAAGTAACTGCATGGTTGACACAGATTTCTTTAATCATTTTACCATCTCCCTGTTTGGGTTAATACCAAGATGGTAAATGAATGTTTTTTGCAAGTGAAAAATGCTTAGTTTTGCAGCGAAATATGCAGAGATCACTTGCCATCCCCGTGAGGCTATAGCTCTATGCGTTCCATAGCCTGCTTCAACCGGAAACTCTCACCGGTAAAAGATAGAATGTGAGCGTGGTGTACTAATCTATCCACTAAGGCGGAAGTCAGCTTGGTGTCTCCAAAAATCGAAGTCCATTGACCAAACTCCAAGTTGGAGGTGACAATCACGCTCTGTTGTTCGTAGCAATCGGCGACCACATTGAACAAAAGCTCGGAGCCGGTTTGGCTGAACGGGACATACCCTACTTCATCCAAAATGAGCAAGTCCATCTTTTTTAGTTTCTCCCGAAAGCGAGTCAGCGTCCCGGCTGCAAACTTCTCTTGCAGGACCGCTACCAGATCCGAGGCCCGGTAGAATTGTACCCCAAACCCACGCCTACAGGCTTCAACCCCCAGTGCCGTTGCCATATGGGTTTTTCCCGTCCCCACTGCTCCCATAAGCAACAAGTTCTCTCTTCGCTCCAGCCACGTCAGCTCCCGTAAAAGCTCAAGCGTACTTCCCGTCGGAAATGTAATATGCTTGTCTACATAGCCCTCAAATGTC
The DNA here is from genome assembly GCA_023391955.1 of Bacillota bacterium. GTDB lineage: Bacteria > Bacillota > Bacilli > Paenibacillales > NBRC-103111 > Paenibacillus_AR. Next base: position 9,770 of record JAEWAA010000469.1, read on the forward strand.
TTGAGGTGGGGAAAGCCCGCTTGCTGCACCAGCTTGCCCAGTTTGGCCCTTCGTCGACCTTCCCGTTCGGCTACAAGCAGTTGCTCTACCCATTGGCTTACCTGCTCATTTTGCTGTTGAGCCACGTAATCCACCACATGCGCCAGCCGCAGCTGGCGGCATAATTCTGCCAAATCCTGTTGCATGGTCAGCTTACCCCCATCAGTCGGTCATAGCGGTCCAGGGCACTGCTGGTTAAGGTTCCGGGCGGCGAAAGGGACTCGGTCCATGTGACGGGAATATCCCGACTTGCTTGCCGAATACCAAGGGCGGCCGTCAGTTGAACGATGGTGGTCGCTTCCGTTACTCCCTCCAGCACTTGCCCGATCTGCTCCAGTGAGTAGACGTCACACCAGTGGATCAGGGCCTGCAGTCTTTCCTTGCGCACAGACAGCTCGGCTGTTCCTACGTACTGCTGGATGGCTTCGGGTAACATTCGGATGAACTGCGAATGCGTGACGCTGCGCGGCTTACGTAACAGATTCGTAAACACCTGCACCCACGGAATCTCTGCGGTTCGCCCGGTGTAGGGACGAGGTACTTCACGCACCACCTGCTGATCCTGCGTCAGGATGACCAGATGGTCCCAGAAGGTCTGAATGAGGACCTCGCTCTGGGGAGCAACAAGACCTGCCAGTGGAATGGAGATTCCATCGGCCCGGATCTCCCCATATTTGTTGACCACGGCTGCGCTCATGCGAAAGGCTTCATACGCGGTTTCCGGAAGAGCAAGCAGTTGAGCGCGGTCTGTTTCCCATAGTTTGGCGATGGGCTCACCCTTGGCATAATGGAGGCGTGCCCGGTCTTGCCTGGCTTGCTCGGCAAAGAATACCGCCAATTGTTCCTGGCTCTCCATAACGGGAATCGGAACCGCCCAGTTGCGCTTGGAGTACCCGCATTTGCTTTCCACATGCCCTTTTTCATGACCGCTGTAGGGATTACAGAACACGGCCTCCATCCGATAATGCGCACAGAAGCGTTGGAATCCTTCCGTGAGCTGTCGCTCCCCATGCTTTTCAATGTGAACAACGGCTGCAGATAGATTGTCGAACCACAAGCGTCGGGGAACACCTCCCATCTGCTCAAAGCACTGCTTCATTCCTTCCAGAAAGCATTCTTGGTTCTCCGCAGGGGTGGGATAGACAAAGGCTGTATTGCTGTGCGGGAAGGAAACCACCAGCAGCTTGTACGTGAGCAGTTGCTGGTGCTGGCTGACCTGAATGGTTGTAAAGTCTACCTGAGCATCTCCCGGAGGATGCTCCAGTCGTTCATACGTTTTCGCACGCTCTAATTCCATGGCGCTTTTACGCTTTCGTACATATTCCAAGACTGTACGCTGTCCGCCCGCAAAGGAATGCTCCGCCTTCAATCGTTGGAAAATGCGGATACCAGTATGACGCTGCTTGCGGGGAAGCAGACGATCCTCTTCAAGCCAGGTATCCACGATGTCCATAAAGGGTCCCATGACCGGACTGTGGCTTTTTCGCTTGCGCAAGGGGACATTCCAGTCCGCTTGGTCGGCATATTTCTTGGCCGTCCGCCAATGAATGTGAGCTCTTCTCTGAATTTCACTAATGGAGCAGTCTTCTGTTTCACGTAAAAATCTGATATATTCTTGTTGAGGCATTTTCAGCATCCCTTTCGAGTCTCCTTCGTCAAGTTCTCAGCAAACCTAACGATAGGAGAAAAGTGGGGGGCTGACAAGTGTCTCTTTTTGCATCTTTATTTGGGCATTTTTACGCTGCCATTCTCGGCACTTTTATTATGCAATAAACAC
>JAEWAA010000470.1 GCA_023391955.1 Bacillota bacterium
CGCCGGTAAAAATAATACAATCCGTTGCGGACTGGTGCTTCTTCGTAATTTCGTCCAGCGTTTTCTTCAAGTGCTCCGAAGGATAAGCCACCCCCGAATTCACATGCAAGTCGCTTAGGATAAAAAAGGAGAGCAGCGGTCCTTCCGGACCTGCTGTTGGCGCCGCCGACGAAGCAGCGGAGGATGGCGCGGGCGTAGGACTTCCCGTTGCCCCGGGAATGTCCTCTCCCGTTCCCGGCCTCCACCGGACAAGCCCTGCCGCTACTGCAGCACCGCCCAGAGTAAGGGCAGCCAGCCATTGAAGAAAGCCTCTTCGGTTCATATAATAGACCCCTTATCGATCATTTTTATATAGTACTCCTGCATGTTATTATACGATTTCCATCCGGTCCCTGTACATCTTAAGCTTTACCAGTCTGCCCGGATTAATGGGCTTCACATAACTTTTACGCAAATCGACAAAAATTCAGTCTAATTCCCCATTTTCTAACTGATATTCATGTAGATTAATGGCGAAATAAGTCAAAATATTAGAAAACAAACGTTATATTTAGTAAAATGTTCGTTCCAAAGCCTCAATTGGTATAACTTGTATAATAATCATTGAAAATCTTAAATAAAGATGGTAGAATGTTGCATAAATCGACAAATTATTCCGAAAATTGCTATTAAAATGAGCGGAATGAGCTAAAACGTACATCCACCGGGAGGCTAGAGGAATGATCTACTATGTTTTACCTTGGGCAATTTGCTTAGGATTGTTAGCCTACATTGTGTACACTAAACGCACAGCAGTTCAGACCACTTCTTTGCAGCTGGCGGATGGGGATGCGCCGGACACGTCCGCAGCATTGCTTTCCGACAGCGGTGTGAAGGATCTCCTCAATCAAGCCACCGAATCCATTATTGAATTGAGCACCTCCAGCAATACTCTTGTAAGCCATGCGGACAAGATCCGGTCCGATATGGAAATCGTATCCGCTATCACCGAGGAGCTTTCCGCCGCCATTCAGGAAACGGCAGCCGCCTCAGAGGAGATTGCCGCCTCCGTTACCGAAATGGAGAATATGATGACCGTCATTTCCACGGAAACCAGCGTCGCCGGAGCTACAGCAGATGAAATCCGGGAACGGGCCAATGAGCTTCGGGAAAGCTCCATGTCCTCCAAATCCGAAACGGAGAGAATGTACTCGGAAGTGAAGGACGCACTGGTAACTGCTCTGGAACGGTCCAAGGCCGTATCGGAAATTTATATCTTCGCCGAGAAAATCATGGAGATCGCCAGCCAAACCAAGCTGCTTTCCTTAAATGCCAATATTGAAGCTGCACGCTCAGGTGAGCATGGAAGAGGCTTTGCCGTGGTGGCTACAGAGATTAATAAGCTGGCTGCCCTATCCTCCGACACCGCCTCCAGCATCAAAAAATATATCGATGAGGTCAGACTATCCGTTCAGGACCTCTCCACCAGCTCCAAAACCATGGTCGATTTTATCGACAGCAACATCCTCAACGACTATGACAATCTGATCGAGCAAAGCCAGCAATATTATGAGGACTCTGCCAAGTTCAACAATTCCATCGGCAAGATCAATGAGATGGTGGACCAGCTGTGCAGTACCGGGGCCGGCATCTCCATTGCCGTAAGCCAGCTGACGCAGAATAACATCGAAGGTGCCGCCGGAACACAGGAAATCACCGCATCCATTAATGAGGTGATGGAAAGCTGCCATCTGGTTTTCCGTAACGCCTCCGACAATACCAAAAATGTGGACAAGCTTGCCGAAACCATCATGGGTGCAGGCTGAGGCTTGATCCATTACCAGGAGTGGAAAATAACATGGAAATCACCGATTCCAAGGGCAAGTACAAAATTAAAGTGGATACCGAAAGAAACATCTCTTGGGAAACCAATATCGGGGTATGGACCCAAGAGGATCTGAACCGGTTCCAGGAGGAGTATTCCACCCATATTCTCCCTTTGTTCACGGGAAAGGAATGGGCCATCAGCTCCGATGTCCGGCAATACAAAACCTCGCCTATCGATATGGATAAGCATGTGGCGTGGAAACATGCCCATGGAGCGAAGCTTGGGGTTATCATCGTGGAGAGTGCCGTAGTCAAGCTGCAGATCAACAAAGCCTCCGCCGGCTCTCAAGGCTTCACTGTACAAGCAGCGGTTAATGAGGAGGAAGCCAGCGACTGGCTGGCAGCCCAAGGCTTCTAATCCTTCTCAACCATATATCCCCATTCACAGAAAGGGTCGGTATCCATGAGTAAACAGCTGGAGAATCAGGTTGCAATCGTAACAGGCGGGGGAACAGGCATTGGCAGAGGCATCTGCATCGATTTGGCCAACCGAGGCGCGAAGGTTATCATTACCGGCAGAAGATTGTCCATGCTGGATGAAACCAAGGCTATAATTGAGCAAAACGGCGGTTGGGCACAAAGCGTAGTGCTGGATGTAGCCAACAAAGAGAATATCAATGAGGTTATTGACCATATTTACGCCGAGCATGGGCGGATCGATATCTTCGTGAACAACGCAGGGAACTTAAGCGAACCCGCTTTTGTCTACAATATGAAGGATGAGGATTGGGATGCGGTTCTCCAAACCCATCTGTACGGCTCCTTCTATTGCCTGAAGGCTGTCTCCAAAAAAATGAAGGAAGCCAACTACGGCAGAATTCTGAATATTTCCTCCGTTGCAGCCATCCACGGTTTTAACGGCAGCGTCAACTACGCCGCAGCCAAGGGCGGAATCGAAGCGATGACCAAATCCCTGGCCAAGGAGCTGGGTGTACACGGGATTACGGTCAACGCGATTCAGCCGGGTATTATCGAAACGCCGATGGCTACGGACTTCGTAGCGGCTATGGGTGAAACCTTCATCAAGGACACCCCTGTCAGAAGATTGGGCCAGCCCCAAGACGTGGCTGTTGCCGCAGCCTTCTACTGCTCGCCGGAAGCCGGCTTCATCACCGGCACCATTCTGAAGGTGGATGGCGGTTACATGCTTCAGTCCAGTATGGACCAGTTTGTGTTTGGTATTTGTTAGTAAATTTTAATTATATTGGTATAATAATACATAATTACGCAATAAAGAACCGCCGGTTTGTTCTCCGGCGGTTTTCGTTTTATTCTTGCCCCTTCACCCACAGCACATCGCTTTCCTCTTGACCGTTAATCGGCCACCAGTGGAAGCCGTCCTCCGCCAGCAGCTTATCCATCGCCTCCGGTCCCCAAGACCCGGCCGGGTACAGATTCAGATCGCGGGAATCCTGGCTCCAGGCCTGGACGATCCGGTCCACGAAGCGCCACTGCAGAGATACCTCATCCCAACGGGTAAAATACGTGGAGTCTCCACGGGCTGCATCATATAAGAGCCGTTCATAAGCTTCGGGTGTATTCAAGCCTACCTGACAGCTTTGGCAGAAGTCCATAGCTACAGGAATAATCATGGAGTCGGAGCCCGGCTGTTTGGCATTGATTTTGATGTAAATACCCTCCAGCGGATTCACCCGGAACACCAGCAGATTGGGCTGAAGCTTGGTCCGTTTGGCCAGATAGACATTATCCGGCATGTTCTTGAACTCCACCACCACCTCAGTGGTTTTCACCGGCAGCCGTTTGCCTGTCCGGATATAGAAGGGAACTCCCGCCCAACGGAAATTATCCACGTACAGGCGTGCGCCAAAATAGGTCTCCGTCACCGAATCCGGCGACACGGCATCCTCCGAGCGGTAGCCGGGCAGTGCCTTGCCCCGGAGCACCCCGTCGGTATATTGGCCGCGCACCACATTGGCCCGCACCTCCTCGGCTGTTTCGTGGACGCGCAGAGAACGGAGCACCTTCACCTTCTCATCCCGGATATCCTCTGGATTCAGTCTGGAGGGCGGCTCCATAGCCATCATGGTCACCATTTGGAGCATATGGTTTTGACCCATATCCCGGATAGCGCCGGAATGGTCGTAATACCCTCCGCGCTCCTCCACCCCGACAGTTTCGCTTAGGGTAATCTGGATATTGGCAATATATTTGTTGTTCCACAGCGGCTCAAAAAAAGCGTTGGCAAACCGGATGATCTCAATATTCTGGACCATCTCCTTGCCCAGGTAGTGGTCGATCCGGAAGATTTCCTCCTCGCGGAATACCTCGCCGATCTGCCGGTTCAGTTTTTCCGCCGATTCCAGGTCATAGCCGAAGGGCTTTTCAATGACCAGACGGTTCCAGCCGCTGCCCTCCAGCAGGCCGCCCAGCTTCAGGTTATTGGCTACTCCGGCGAACAGCTCCGGCGCCAGGGCCAGATAAAACAGCCGGTTCCCCTTAATGTCGAACTTGTCCTCCAGCCGCTCGGACGCATCCTTCAGGGCCTTGTACCCCTCCACATTGTGAATGTCCAGGGACAAATATTCGAAGTGCTCCACAAAGCGCTGCCAGAGTTCATCCTCGGCATTCAGCTTGTAGCGGGCGAACTCGGTAATGGACTGGAGAAGATCCGCCTTGAACTGCTCCTTGGTCCGGGCTCTGCGTGCCAGCCCGATCACCGCAAACCGTTCGGGGAGCTTGCCCTCTTTGTAGAGGCTGAAAAAAGCGGGGAACAGCTTCCGCTTCGCCAAGTCTCCCGTTGCCCCAAAGATAAAAAACACCGCACCGTTGTCTTTAAACGCGTCTAAGCGCGAATCGCTCATGGACTTGGCCTTCTTCCCTTATGTAGTAAAAATATTAAATAAAGTGTAGCATACCTTCGCGCCATTCCCAAACCTAACAACCGCTTTCACCAAAATTAATCCGACATACGAAAAAGTTGTCCGGCTCTATCCCCGCAAAAAAACAGGGGCTGCTCCCTCCGCCCCCGTTCCTTCTATTTCACCGCTCTGGATAAAATCAGCATCCGGTGCTCAGGCAGATAGCTTTCCACCTGAAACCCCTTCATTTCATAAAACTGTCTGGCGTGATAATTGGGCTCATCGACGCCTAACCGCATATGAAGAGCCCCCTGCCGCCGTCCGTAGCGCTCCGCCGTTTCGATCAGCGCACTGCCGATGCCGCGGCCCTCCGCCGACTTGGAAACCGCCAGCATGTCGATGGATAACGTGATCCCCTCCGTTTTGCAGCTGATGAAACCGGCAGGTTTGCCGCCGCTCCCTTCCGCCACATATACCCTGCATTTGCGCCATCTGCTGATGATTTCGCTGCGCCTAAATTTGACGGATGGTCTTGCCTGCCGGGCAAAAGGCATCAGCCGGGTCAAAATGAGCTGAAACAGCTCCTTGTCATCCCGCTCCGGTATCCGGGTCCGTATCTTAATCATGCCGCATCGCGCTCCCTTGAAGCCCTAGATGCTACATCTTACGGCTTATGCCCGTATTCGGTCATAGGCGAACAGGCAATTCTCACGCCGGAATGAACCAGGAGGATAAGGCCTCCTGACCATGCCAGTCCTGGTGCAGGATGCTATAATAGGGGTAAATCCGGCCTTACCGAAAGGTGGTTGCCCATGCTGCCCATCCGACCTGTACGCAGGCTGAAATCCTACGAGGAGCATCTCGACTTTTACCGATACAGCACCGCGGCCGTCACCCGCAGGGCCCAATCCCCCTATGCACATATGCGGCGGAAAGCTGCCTCTTTTCCGTATGCCAAGGAAGCGGATATCGAAGCGGCGGAGCGGTTTGCCGTTGCGTTGGCCACGGTATTGGCGGCAGCAGCCACGCTGAAGGGGCTGGCCGAGCAGTTGGCTGATCCCGCGGCAAGCCAGGCGCTGAACCGGCGCGCCGTGGAAAACGGCAATCCGGAGGCGGTTCAAGTAAAGGCGGAGTCGGGGGCCCCTGTAGCTGACTATACCCTGGAGATCAAACGCCTGGCCGCCCCCCAAATCAGCCGTACCGCCTTTTTTGCACCCGATGCACCTACCACCATCCGCCATGGGATAAACCGGCTGGTGCTGGCTACACGCCATGAGAACAAGGAGCTGCAATGGCTGTCCGGGGAAAGTATGTCCCATAAGACCGCCTTGACCTGGCTCAAAAACAGCATCAACGCCGCCGACCGCAAGGTTCGCGCGTCCTTGGAGAAGGATCCGGAAACCGGCCGGATCAGATTGGTGCTGGAGGCCGCAGCAAGCGGCGCCGACGGTGCTTTTTTCCTGCAGGATCTGGAGGGCAATATGGC
>JAEWAA010000009.1 GCA_023391955.1 Bacillota bacterium
GCGCTGCTCTATACGCAGCAAATGATTGCGCTCCCCTGCCGTTTCGAAGGCATGGTAAGTAGCCCCTCCCGCCACCGAGGGCATAAACAGCAGCCAGTGGCATCTCAGCACCTCAATAGAACCCGGCAAATCCCCCAGCAGCAAACGGTGCAGGGAAATCGGGAAAAAGGACAGGCTGGAATAAACGCTCCACCAGAATACCGCATAAAGCGCCAAGCCGATCCGCTGGTTATAAAACTGGCCCATTCCCGGAAAAAACAGCGACATCAGCGCGGCGGAAAGCCTGCTCCGTCTGTCTAGAACCTGAATCTCCCGGGCATACATAGCACCGGGAGAGATTCTCGCATTTTCCAGAATGGCCATCCGGTATGACTTGTTCAATGATTTGGCATTGACGTAGCTGTCCCAAATGGAAAGCATATAAATCAGCATATATGCGACCGCCCAGCGTATCTCCAGAATATCCTTCGCCATCTGGAATCGCCCGGTGTACGAATACATCAGCGCCTGGTTAATATGGGCCAGGGTGTTCAATATAACCTCTGCCAGGGTCAGCAGGACGCCCCGTATGTATTGGTTGATAAACAGATGCCCGAAGCCGGGGAAAGCGGCCGACCACCAGACAACCATCAGCGGGTTTTTGTATTTGAGGTACGTGACCCCGCCCGGGCTAATGACGGACATTATTCTGCGCGGTGAAGAGCTATTCATGCTGTATCCATCCCAACCCTTTTTACTATCCATATTTTCCAACATTTGTAGTATGCCTCATTTTGAATAGACCGATACATCCGGCCCGGGCGAAACAAAAAGACCGGAGATTTTCCCTCCGGTCTTATCTATGCACGGCGATTAAGAGACTGCGACCCAGCTCCTAAGACGAAACAGGCAGCTTGTTTTCCTTGTTGCGGCGGTTCATCACCAGATACAGGGGAAGCCCCAGCAGGGTGATGAGAATGGCCCACAGGCAATCGTAGAACTGGTTGAACAAGGTGCTGCCCACTACGAACAGGGACCCGCCGATGGCCACCAGCGGAATAACGGGATACAGCGGAACACTGTACACCCGCTTCATTCCCGGATTGCGCCTGCGCAGGATGAAGATAGCGATAAACGCCAGAATATAAAAGATGTAGATGGCGAAAATAGCCATTTCGGACAGATAATCCGGGTTGGTCAGAGTCATCATCACAATGGCGATAGCGACCTGCAGCAGGGTTGCGCCTACCGGCGTGCCCAGCTTGGGATGCACCTTGGCGAAAACCCGTGAGAACGGCAGCTGGCCCCGCTCCGCCATAGCAAAGGTTACCCGGGGAAACGCCAGAATCTTGCCGTTCAGGCAGCCGAAAATGGAGATCAGAATCCCGATGCTGATCACCTTGCTGCCCAGTCCCCCCATTACCTGCTGAGCCACCGTACTGGCGGCATTTTCACCCAGCACAGCGATTTGCGAAGCGGGCAGCACATGCAGCATGGCCAGATTAACCAGCACGTAGGCCGCCATAACAATGGTCAGCCCGCCCACGATGGCGATGGGCAGATGTTTGCCCGGATTTTTCATTTCCCCGGCTACATTGCCTACCAGCATCCAGCCGTCATAGGCCCACAGGGTGGCCAGAATAGCCGCTCCCATTCCCATTTGCTCGGCAATGCCGCTTTCCGCTCCCCAGATGGAGGCATCTCCCTTAATCAATCCGAGCACGGCAATCAGCACAATCGGCACAAATTTGGCCACGGTTGAAGCCGTTTGCACAAAACCTCCGTAGCGGGTGCCCAGACTGTTTACCGTAAACAGGAAGAGTACAGCCGCCACACCCAGCCAAGGCTTCAGCGAAGCGTCCCAATGGAAGAAATTCGCCAGAAGAGAACCAAAATACAGACCCAGCGCGCCCATGATGGCCGGTCCGTAAATAATGGTCTGCATCCAGCCGGATAAAAACCCCCATACCTTGCCGTACACTTCCTCCAAATACACAACCAGTCCGCCCGTTCTCGGGAATTGAACGCTGATCTCCGCCATCGTCAACCCGCCCGCGATGCTGAGAAGGCCGCCCAGGATCCAGGCCAGCATGGCCAGATTGGAATCCCCTGCGTATTCAATAACCCGGCCCGGCTTCATAAAGATCCCCGAACCGATCACCGTCCCCATCACCAGCGAGATGGCTACCGAAATGCCGATTTGCTTCTGCAATTGTCCGCTCATGCGAATGTTAGTCCCCCATGTCCTCCAGCAGTGTACATCCGTCCTCCATTATAATGGACGGCATCCTCCGCCAACAGGGGCAATCTTGACAAATCGGTTAATTAACCACCAGCTAATTAAAAACATCGGGGACTTTTGGAAGCGGTTGTTATTCCGAGATAGTATCCGTGTTCAACCCTACACGTTTAATCCGCACATGGGTCTCCACAGTGACCTCCGCTTTTGCAAAATAGGTGTTCCACTCCTCGCGGATGGGCTTGAGAAACTTCGGCTGTTGGCGGTACATATGACCGCCGAACCCGAAAATATCGGTTTTGTAGGTCTCTTGGGCTTTTTTCAGCGTCTGCCGGATATCCGCTTCGATGGTTTCCTCCGCACGGCGGGCATAATTCTCCAATTCCACGGTGGTGAGAGCCTCCGGGGATTCCGTCATTTCCAGGAAGCTGTCCATCCGGATGGTAACGTGGAAGCGGGGGGTGTCCCCTTCATGGGAGGCCTTCACCTCTGTTTTGGACTTGATGATGCGGATGGTAAAATCCATGTCGCCCCCTAGAGAAGCGGTGACAGAGGTATTGCGCAGTCCGCCCTTCAGCCACAAGTAGCTCCGGGTATCCTTGATATCCATAAATCCCAGCAGCTTCATGTCCTGGATAACGGCAAGGCCAGAAATGATGGCATTGGCCGGAGGTACCGAGCTGTCGATATTTTCCCTCCCGGTTTTGGGATTGCCGGTTACCTGAACCCCTACTATAACGGCACCTTTCCCGGGAGCCATGCGGGCATTCAACAAATCGCTCAGCCGGATGTCAGGATCGGATCCCCATTCCCTAACCGCAATCTGCAGCTGTTTATTGAGTTTGCCCGTGGCATATTTTTCCGTTGAGTTGGTAACCTTGAGAACCTCTTCGGCCTTTTTGCCCCGCACCACCACAACATTAAAGTTATCCCGGGTCTCGCGCCCCCGTTCCAAATAATCGAAGAACTGGACCTCCCCCTCCCGCAGAATGCTCTCACCGATGGCCAGAAGCTGCATGTGGGAATAGATCAGCTCCCGGCCTAGCCCAACATTCATTTTGCGTGAAAGATCCGCCACGGTATTGCCCTGCATGGAATACAGTTGGGATGGTGCAGTCCGCCCGCCTGTGGTTTTGTCATATTCACCGGGAACGATGCATTCCACCGTAAGCTTATATTTGAAAGGGGGAGCCCCCTTATCCACCGCCATGCCCACTACAAAAAAAACATCGGACAGCTCTGTATAGTCCCAACAGCCCGACACGGATACAGCCAGTAGCAGCACTGCCAGCCACTTGCGGATCATGTTTGCCGCCCCCTCTTCTTTCTTTTGGGCGGTGATGGATTATGAGCGTTGGGCTGCTTCACCGGAGAAGGCGATTGCAGATAAGCCGGCCGTTTTTTCAGAAACCATAACGGAAAACGCAGTAAAATATCCTCATGCTCCTTAATATTCAGCGGTGCAAAAGGCGCGGAATACGGAACTCCGAAGGAGCGGAGCGAGCACATATGCCCGATCATCACCATCATCCCCATCATAACCCCGTAGAAGCCGGCCAACGCTCCCAGAGTAAGAAGGCCGAAGCGCAGCAGCCGGGAGGAAACCGATAGATTATAGATCGGGGACACAAAGCTGGAAATGGCGGTTAAGGCCACGATAATGACCATGATGTTGGATACAATACCCGCTTCCACCGCCGCAGTGCCGATAACAAGACCGCCGACAATGGAGACAGTAGGGCCCACAGCCCGCGGCATCCGCACTCCTGCCTCCCGCAAAATTTCGAAGGTGATTTCCATGAGCATCGCCTCCACAAATACGGGGAAAGGAAGATTTTCCCGTTGGGAGCTTATGGTGAAGAGCAATTCTGTCGGGACCAGCTCCATGTGATACGTAATGGCCGATATGTAGATGGCCGGGAACAAAAGAGCAATCAGAAATGACAAATACCGGATAAAGCGGACAAAGGTGCTGATCAAAAAGGGCTGGTAATAATCCTCTGACGACTGGAAGAAATCACTGAACACGGTAGGGATCGTAAGCACAAAGGGACTGCCGTCCACCAAAATCGCCGCTTTGCCGCTGACCAGATGGCCACATACGCCATCCGGCCGTTCGGTGGTATAGATCAGAGGAAACGGGGTCAGGGTTTTGTCGACAATGTAGTCCTCCAGCATTCCCGAATCGAATAAGGCATTGGGTTTGGCCTTGACCAGCCGCTTACGTGCCTCCTCCAGAATTCCGGGATTCATGATTCCCTGGATAAACGCAAGATAGACGGTAGTGGAGGTATCGCTGCCCATCACATATTTTTCGAAGCATAAGCCCGGATGGGTAATTCTTCTGCGAATCAGTCCGAGATTCGTCTCGATGGACTCGGTAAACCCTTCCTTGGGACCCTTGATAATCGTCTGGGTGCTGGGCTCCTCCACCTGACGGTACGTGTTGCTGTTGACCACCCCGATGCAGATTCCGCCCTCCAGCCCGTCAACGAGCAGGATAGCCTTGCCCCGCAGGCATTCATCAATCAGCCGGGACCGGTCCTGCTCCACCGCACAGCCGGCTCCGGGCAATGCCCGCCTGCACATCTCCTCTAACGTAAGATTGTCCTGAAGCTCTTCTCCCTGCTGAAAAAAATTTTCCATAGCATGCTGCAGCTTATCCGACAGCACCGCTTGATCCGCCATGGAAGCAAACCATAACACGGCACATTCCGTCTTTCCCAAGCGGAACTGGTTGATCCGGAAATCCGCCGAATGAACGAAGGTATTCCGGTATTTATTTAGCCGTTCATCCCATTTTGCTGATGCATCCACATTCGTCATCCTCTCCCGGAAGCTTTCGGGCGCCTGCTGCGCTTCCACAGGGTCAGAAGGAATAATCCCCCGGGAAGCACCAATTGAAAAGGGATATGGAGGAAATACGGCACAACCTCCAGCCCTTCCGCAATATGCTCCATATAATCACTGGCCAGCAGAAGCGAGGTCAGGGCCACCAGAACCGCCACAGGCACGGAAAAATAACGGTAGCCTACACCCGTTATATATTCGGCCCCCTTCAATCCCGCATAAAACAGGGCGGCCACCTTCACAAAGAGTCCCAAGAGCATAAGGAAAACCACCACACCATCCAGCCGTTCGAAGAGAAACCCCACATCAATGGAACGGTTTACACTGAGCAGCGGAAACACCGTCCGTTTAACACGCTCAGGTGTCAAAACAGTCACCTGCAGAACGGACACAAAAGCCAGCACGCTGCCGCTGATCAGAAGTCCTGTCCACACAAATCTACGCAGTTGTGCCTGCCCTGCTGTTTGGCTCATAAGAATCGTCAGGGCGATGCTTTCCCCGAAGGGAAACGTCAGTATTTTGGGGAAAGCCTCTGTCAGCACTGGCCTCCAGCCTTCGGCAAGCACCGGCTGCAGGTAACTGACATGAATCGACCGGTTGATAACGAGAAGCACCAGCATCAGGAGAAAAAACAACATAAAATACGGAATGATAATCTCGGTGGTACGCGCAAAAACCTCCACCCCCAGGTAGAGGATATAGGCAATGACCAGGATGAAGGAAAAGGAAATGAACTCATTGGGGGAAGCCGGATACACCGCCGTATCCAGCAGCTCGATAAGATCCCTCATGACCACTGAGGCCATGTACAGAAAATAACTGATGTAGCCCACCCCAACCGGAACGGCTCCCCACTTGGACAAAAACTCCTCATACAGCAGATACAAATTTCTCCCGTTCCCGTAACGCACCAGCGACAGGTACATGGTAACCAGCAGGAATCCTCCGGCCAGAGCGCATAAAACGGCAAGCCATGCATCCTGTCTCGCCGCCGGTGCAACTCCGACCAATACGGAGGAGCCGATTTCGAAGGTGATAAAGATAAGCACCATCTGGGTCAGGGATATTCGTTCAACGGCCGCATCCTGCATAAAATCCCCTCCCCCGGTGCACGGCTAAGACTGCTTGCTCCGTTTGGCCTTCCAGAACCGGTAATCCGTTACCCCTCCCCACAAGAGGCCAAACGCCCAAAAGAACAAATAATAGATAATATTCATATTTTCATTTTTGCTAAAGACGTTTAACAGCTCCAGCTGGATGCTTTGTTTGCGCAGCAGTACATCCACCAGAGCAATGAATGCAACCAGTGTAACGCTTAAGGTGAAGTATATTATGGTAACCATCCCGCCACTTCCCACTTTCGTATTCCCTTACCTTTTCCCTGATACAGGCACTCTATGCGGGCCAAAAAACCAAACGAAGAAAAGTCTGGATACCGCTAACGTGAGGCTGACGCTGATGGTGGTCCAATACCACTTCCACCCGGTATACCTCACCAGATCCGTATAAGCCTCGATCAGGAACTCGGGTATGGTGATGCCGAAGGCAAACAATGCGGTCCAGCCCAGCTTGGCTGCGGCGGAGCCTTTTTCCGGGTAAAAAAAATTATAATAAACGGCGACAACCGGGTAGCACAAATATTCGAACACAAAGCTGGTGCTGCTGGACTTGGCCAGCTCCCGCACCGGGTAGATGAGCCAGCCGGCTTCCACGGCAATCAGCCCCAGAAACCAGGCCAGCATGTTCTGGAACAGGAAAACCGCATGGGCCTCCCTCCGCCTATGGGCGGGAACCGCAACAAACCCTACGATGCCAATCAGGTATACCACTCCCAGAAACCCGTACTGCCAACCAATGCTCATTTACCGGCTCCCTCCTCCGCTCCGCTTCAGCCCCCGGAAGTACCAGGCGGCATATTTGCGGGTGACGTTAAACGCCAAAAACATAATCAGAAAACTCAGCAGCCAGTTGAACTTCGGATGGTCGATCAGTTGGGTGTACAGGCGCACCAGCTGCATCAGGCCTGACAAACCGCCTACTGCGACAAGCTGGTAGGCGGCTTGTTTCCATTTGGAGGCATGGAGCGGGTAATAGAGGTTCGCCAGCATGGAGATCACCGGATAAAACAAATAGTTGAAGGTAAAGTTGGACCGGGTGGCAACCGGGAATTCCCGGACCGGATTCGTCATGAAGTCCAGCTCCACCAGAAGCAAGCCGGCGGGCCAGGTAATAACCTGAGCAGACAGAAACAGGATACAGGCTTCTTTCACTCTGTTCCGGGGCACCAGAAAGATGAAGATGGTGAAGCTGATCAGCCAGGCAGCAGTAAGAATCCCTCTTTCCAGTGTCATCTGTTGGTTATCCCCCTCCTGCAGGCATGCCATGCTTTCTTAGTGTGCATTATTTGGTACAGGTTATAACCGGAAAATGGATATTTTTTGCGCATACTGCTTCGGCGTTGTGCCGTACGTGCGCTTGAACATCCGGATAAAGTGGCTGGCGTCCATGCCCAGCATCTCCGCAACCCGATCCACCGTAATCCCGGGATAGTCCTGGAATAGCT
Source organism: Bacillota bacterium (assembly GCA_023391955.1). GTDB lineage: Bacteria > Bacillota > Bacilli > Paenibacillales > NBRC-103111 > Paenibacillus_AR. The sequence continues at coordinate 7,632 of JAEWAA010000009.1, forward strand.
GCAAGGAATGGCTCATGCGCAGCTGCAGCATGTATTGCTGCGGCGTCATGCCGTACGCCGCCACGAACAGGCGGTGGAAATGCTGAACCGAATACCCGGCCGCCTTGGCTGCGCCCGACAGGAGCACCCGCTCGGTCATGTGGTCATGCATCCATTGCACAGCCGCCTGCAGTGCGGAGGTGGGTGAATCTGACGGCAGGAGCTTGGAGGACGGCTTGGGGGACGAATGCTGCCCCTCTATCCAGGCGAGCAGTAGATCGTACAGCCGCCTTGAAGCGTCGTAAGCATGCCCGCCGCCCTCCCGGATTGTGTACCAGATGCCTTCCAGCTTCAGCCACAGCTCCTCGAAATTGGCCATGCGGATAGCCACAGGTTCCGGTTTGCCCGGCAGCGACGCCGTCTCACCGGCCGGCATATCACCGATGCCCAGCTGTTTGAGCAATCCGTCGGATACGCTGCCGCCAAAAGCGATAAAGCCGACATTCCAGGTATCCTCAGACGTCTCCGGGTGGTAACAATGCCTCATATGCGCGGGCACCAGCAGCGCCATACCCGCAGACAGCCCGTACTCACGCCCGTCGGCGGTGCGGAAGCTCCCCTGGCCTCTGCGGGTCAGAAACATTTGATGCGCCGGGTAGCCGTCACTCAGTCTGTCGATCCCCGTCTGCTCATGACTGCCCACGCACCGCACGTACAAGGGCAGGCGCTGCTCCAAATTGGCGTTGTCGACGAACAAGAATGGCATCATGGGTTGGACACTCCTTTTATGTTAAGATCGGACGATTTCTTGATGGTTCTGTTCAATGATTAACTGCGGTGAATGCACTATGATCAAGGCAGAAGTCCTATTTACATTTAAAATGAGGTGGATGTATATGAAGAATCTGACAGCGCCAATAAGCCCGAAGCTTCCCGTGCTCATGCATGGAGCCGACTATAATCCCGACCAATGGCTGCATGATCCCGCCATCCTTGCGGAAGACATCAGGCTCATGAAGATTGCCGGCTGCAACGTGATGGCCATCGGCATTTTTTCGTGGGCATCGCTGGAGCCCTCCGAAGGCGAGTTCCGGTTCGAGTGGCTGGACCAGGTGCTGGAGAGCTTCCGCAAGAACGGCATTTACGCCTGGTTAGCCACGCCCAGCGGTGCGCGTCCTGCCTGGTTGGCCCAAAGCTACCCGGAGGTGCTTCGCGTCGGCCCCAACCGGGTCCGCAATTTGTACGCGGGGAGACATAACCACTGCTTCACCTCTCCTGTCTACCGGGAGAAAATCGCCATCATCAACCGCAAGCTGGCGGAGCGTTACGGGGCGCATCCCGCGGTCATCGGCTGGCATATTTCCAACGAATACGGGGGCGAGTGCCATTGCGAGCTATGCCAGGAGGCGTTCCGAGGCTGGCTGAAGCGCCAATACGGCACGCTGGACGCGTTAAATCTGGCCTGGTGGACCTCGTTCTGGTCGCATACGTATACAGATTGGCAGCAGATCGAATCCCCTGCCCCCCACGGGGAACGAAATCTTCACGGTATGAATCTGGACTGGCGGCGCTTCGTAACCGAGCAGACGGTTGCCTTCTGCAAGCATGAGATCGACGCCGTCAAATGGGCCAATCCCGGCCTGCCGGTGACGACCAACATGTATACCCTTGAGACGCTGGATTACCGCAAGTTTGCCCCCATCTTGGATGTCATCTCATGGGATGCCTATCCGGATTGGCATATTGCGCAGGATAACGTCAAGGTAGCTTCGAGCTTCGCCTTCCTCCACGACATGTTCCGCTCCATGCTGCACAAGCCGTTTGTCTTAATGGAGAGCACGCCCAGCATGACCAACTGGCAGGCGGTATGCAAGCTGAAGAAGCCCGGTATGCACCGGCTGTCCTCTCTGCAGGCGGTTGCCCACGGCGCCGATTCGGTGCAATATTTCCAGTGGCGGAAAAGCAGAGGCTCCACCGAAAAATTCCACGGCGCAGTTGTTGACCATGCCGGTCACGAGTTTACCCGCGTATTCCGCGACGTTGCGGAGCTGGGCAGCACCTTGGCCAGCCTTTCGGAGGTGACAGGATCGGTAACTCCTGCGGAGACAGCGATTCTGTTCGACTGGGAGAACCGTTGGGCCGTGAAGGACGCCAAAGGCCCGCGCAATTCCGGGCTGCATTACGAGGAGACGGTGCAGGACCATCATCGTGCGTTCTGGCAGCAGGGCATTCCCGTAGACGTAATCGGCAGCGAGGACGACTTCGCCCCTTACAAGCTGATCGTGGCACCGATGCTCTACCTGTGCAGAGAAGAAACCGGCCGCAAGCTGGAAGCATTTGTGGAGCGCGGCGGAACGCTGGTTGTGACGTATTGGTCGGGCATCGTGGACGAGCATGACCTGTGCCATCTGGGCGGTTTCCCCGGCCCGCTGCGCAAGACGCTTGGCATCTGGGCGGAGGAGATCGATGCCCTGCATGATTATGACCTCAACGGCGTATCCCTGTTAGACGGCAACCCGCTGGGATTGTCCGGCCGTTACGAATCGCGCCAGCTATGCGAGCTGATTCATCTGGAGGGGGCGGAAGCGCTGGGCTGCTACACCGGCGATTTCTATGCAGAGCGGCCCGCCCTTACGGTCAATAGCCTGGGACAAGGCAAGGCGTATTATGTGGCCACCCGGCTGGGAGACGACTTTCTCCTTCCATTCTATCGGGAGGTAGCGGCACAAGCCGGCGTCACGCGTGTGCTGGATTCGGAGCTGCCGGCGGGAGTTACGGCGCAGCTGCGGACGGACGGCGGCTCGGACTTTATCTTCCTGATGAATTTCAGTGACAAGGCAGCAGAGGTAGCCCTGGACGGACGGTCCTACGTCGACCTCGAAACCAACGAAACCCTGGAGACGGTCATCCCCTTGCCGGTTGACGGCATCCGGGTGCTGAAGCGGGACGCGGCTCCCCATCGATCATAGCTGCAAAAAGCCCCGGGTAAGCGAGCAAGTCGCGAGCCTGGGGCTTTGGTTTGTTTCATGAAAGCGAATGCACGAATACATCGCCGACACCGCGGCGTCCTCCATACTCAATCTCGCGGACCGCCGGCTTCGGCAGCAGCCCTTCCGTGACAGGATTGCCCGTATGGTCCAAATAGTCGGCAACCCTGAGCCCGCGGTGGTCCAGGCAAATGTCGTCTGTCCAGCCGTCGCCCGCGATACGAAGGGCAGTGGCATCCAGGCGGTCCAGTTCTGCCCCTTCCGAGACGGCGCCTATCCGCGAGAGCTCAAGGGGCGGTAAAATGGAGCCGTATGGCAGCACCACCGTTTCCATCACTGCTCTTCCTGTAGCCTTCAGCGTACGTTTGACCACCGGCTTGTAATGGTATTGCCCGTGGAAGAAATATAATCCGGATTCCAATGCCAGCTGGGACGCATCCAGGTCCGGGTAAGCCAGCAGCACGCTGCCGCCATTCTCCCGATCCGTCCGGACATTTCCACGGCCGAAGTCCACGGTTGCCGTTCCCGGAGACAAGTGAAAATATTGCTCATAGATATGCTGATCCTCGGCTTCGAGAATATCCACGATCAGCCAATACCGGTGTTTGACGTACAGCACCTTGCGGGAATGGATCACGGGATCGTCATACCGCGTATAGCCGTAATGGCTGGCAAACCAATAATCGTAACTCTCCGTGCTCCGGAAATCCCAGATGCGGCAGGGGGCCGTCTGCGGCGTGTTCCAATGGGCGCTGCGGACATGCTGATCCCCGCCGTCGACGACGACCGTATTATGGGCCCGCGTGGAAAGAACGTATTTGCGCTCCTTGTTCCACTCGAACAAGCCGATGCCGGAGTCGACGAGCAGCTCCCGGCCGCCGGCTGATGCAATAACGCTCAGCGTGTCGGCATGGGCATGCCCGGCGACACCGACTCCGGCACGCGCCGCCATGTACAGTGCCTCGCTGCTCCAATTCTGGCGGGATATGAGATAACCGCCGATGGGAAAACGGGCCGCCGTCGCTTGCGGCACCCGGGCCTCCAGCTTCCCGTAGCGCTCGGGAGCATCGGGACCCACTCTCCACAGCAGCGAAAAAGGCAGCTCCGGGCAGCCAAGATATTTGAAATCCGGCCGGTTGAAAATATACGCGCCCAGACTCATCACCGCGCGGAGATCCTGCGGCGACAAAACGTCCGTATCGCCGAATCTCGGGAGCTGCCCGTCCGGTGTTATAAGATGCATCAGCACGTCGAACATCTTCTCAAGCGTCTGCCCATATTCCATTGCCGGAATATCCAGCTTCTTCAAGAG
>JAEWAA010000069.1 GCA_023391955.1 Bacillota bacterium
CCGCCGCAGACAGTCCGGATAGCCGCAGCAATTTCAGCGGAGCCGGACTCCTTCAGCATGTAGCCGTCCGCACCGTTGCGCAGGCCCCCGAACAGATAGGCCTCCTCGTCAAAGGTGGTGAGAATCAGGACTTTAACCCTCGGGTAAAGCTGCTTGACCTGCCGGGTCGCTTCAATGCCGTCCATCCCCGGCATCTGCACATCCATCAGCAGCACATCAGGCATCATCTGGGAAACAGTACCACCAAGCTCCTCCAACCGCTCCAAAAGCTCTGCCCCGTCCGCCGCCTCGCCCACCAGCATCATATCCTCATGCAGGCTGAGGAGCATCTTCAGTCCCTCGCGGACAATTTCCTGATCGTCGACAATCAGTACGCGGATCATCTCATCGTTCCCCCCTTTTTGCCGGAAGGCGCATATTTACCTCGAAGCCCTTCTCCATGCCCCGGATGCCAATCCGGCCTCCAAGTGATGCAGCCCGTTCGCGAATACCTCTTAATCCGTCGCCATCTTCCACAATGCCTGGTTCCTCTACCCGGCCGTTGTTGCGGATGTGAATCGCCCACTCCTCCGCCTCCAAGCTGATGCTTACTGCAAACTCTGTTGCGGCTCCATGGCGGACGCCATTTGCAACAGCTTCCCGCACAGTGTTGAACACACATTCCTTAATCCGGGTGTCCTCTGCTTCCATTGCTTCATTCAATGTCAGCTCAAAGACAATACCCCCACGGCTGCCGCTGCCGTAATCACCAAACAACAGGCCCAGCCGTCTGGCGAAGGTCCCACCGGGAGCTTCCTCCGGCTCCGGCCGCAGACGCTCCACCGCCTTGCGCAGGTGCACAAGGCCGGAGCCCGTAAGCGTCCGGGCCTTGGCAATCACCTCAGCGGAGCGGGCCGGGTCCCGCAGCACCATCTGCCCGGCGTACTCCAGATTCATATTGAGTGCTACCAGGGTATGGCCGATGGAATCATGCAGCTCCTGGGCGATCCGGTTCCGCTCCCGGGAGACCGCCAATTCCTCGGCGGCGGAGGCATACGCCTTCAGACGGAGATTGGCATCCTCCAGTTCAGCGTTCAGCTGTTCGGTTTTGCGCTTCTCCTCAATGATGTTATGGAACAGGTACCCGATGATTCCGGAAACCGCATAGTTACCGGCCAAGGAGCCCCAGCTTTCCCGGCCCGGCCAGATCAGCCACGGCAAAGCATAAGCGGTGGCGTGGAACAGCAGCAGCCCCACAGGCCAGCCGGGATACAGAATCATAAGCTCAATCAACAAAAGCAGTGTATAAAGCGTGATATCGCCGGAAGGCGCCAGGCACCCGAGAGCTCCGGCGAGAATGAGGCCGGCGGCGGTTGTAGCTGCGGACCACCTGGCGGGTGAGAGAAGGCGGGAGAATTTAATCAGCTCATTTCCTATGGTTAACAGACACAGGATAATAGGCAGCACAAACCCGGCCGGCAAAGCTCCGCGCGGCCGTACCAGCGCATAAAGCACGGACAAAAGCGCAAGCAGCTTAAAGGCCAGCAGAACAGACATCCGGCGGTTCTGTATCGATATCATCGTGTCATCCCCATTCATCCCTATTAGGCTATCTTACCATAGTCTCTCCCGGCTCCCTAGATGAGGAAAGTCACCGGTTAAACAGTGGCTTTGGTGAATAGGAGCTTCCCAATCCCCGGTCTATACTGAAGTGGCGTTCTCATCCTACCGAAAAAAGGAGCGGGTTTCTCCCATGCTTGAACTCATCGAAATTAGCAAAACCTACGGAAGCTTCACTGCCGTTGACCGCCTGTCGCTTAAGGTGGAACCTGGAGAAGCGCTGGGCTTGCTGGGTCCGAACGGAGCAGGCAAGTCCACCCTCGTCTCGATAATCGCCGGCATTCTCGCTCCATCGGCAGGCCAGGTCCGGATCGGAGGACAGGAGCTGACCCGGCACACTCGGGAGCTGAAGAGCAAAATCGGAATCGTTCCGCAGGATATCGCCCTTTATGAATCCCTCACCGCCCGGGACAACCTGGAGTTCTTTGGCTCCCTCTATGGCTTGTCTGGATTTCTTCTGAAGGAGCGCGTCCGGGAGGCGCTGGATATCGTCAGCCTGACCGACCGCCAAAACGAGGACGTCACTTCATTTTCCGGGGGAATGAAGCGGCGTGTGAACATTGCCGCCTCGCTTATCCATCATCCCTCCCTCCTGATTCTGGATGAGCCCACGGTGGGCATTGACCCGCAATCCCGGCATCAGATTCTGGAAACGGTGAAAAGGCTGAACCGCGAGCAGGACATCACCGTGATTTACACCAGCCATTACATGGAGGAGGTGGAGCAGCTGTGCAGCCGGATCGCCGTGGTGGATCACGGACGGCTGGCCGCAGAAGGAACGAAGCAGGCCATTCAGGCCCGGCTTGGGCTGCCGCATCTGTTGACGGTGGGGCTGGCGGAATGCGGACCGGCAGAGCGGGAGCTGGCCGCCGCCTTGCCCGACGTCCGTTCGGCGGAGCTGCGGGACGGACGGCTGGTCCTGCTGCTGGCCCCAAGCGAAACCGCTGCGCCGGATACATTGGAGGCGTTGGCGAAGAACGGTCTTAAGCCAACGCGCTTTTCCTTTGAGGAGGCGAGTCTGGAACAGATTTTCCTGAACATTACCGGCGGTGCGCCGAGAGATTAGGAGGAATGCCCCATGCATCGAATCCGGCAATTAAGACATTTGCTTCTGCTGGATCTGCGGCTGCTTGCCCGGTCCAAAATATTTTATTACAAGCTGGTTCTGCTGCCATTAGCGTTGGTGTTTATTCTCGGCAGCTTGTTTGGGGACGGAGCCGGGCAGCAAGCGGCACCCGCAGCGCGATCCCACCCGCCTGCGTCTTTGGCAGCTGTGCTGAACGTGGAGCAGGTTGCCGTTTATGCCGGACCGCTGAACGCGGTGCAATACGAATCCGTCGCCATGGCGGTGATGTTCTCCATCTTAACGGCCTTCGAGCTGGCCCACAGCATCGTCGACGACCGCCTGAAGGGAACGCTGGGGCGAATCCGCTCCTCTCCTTTGCCTGCTTGGGAGTACGGCCTCGGGAAGCTGCTGGGCATGACATTGGCCGAATGTGTTCAGATGCTTGTGGTTATGACAGGGACACGGCTTTTGTTCGGTGTCCATTGGAGCCATGTGCCAGGGGTGCTGCTAGTTACCCTGGCTTACGGGCTGGCCATCGGTGCTATGGTATTGTGCTGCGGTCTCGCCGCCAGAAGCCACAGCGCCATTTCGTCCATGTCAACGCCCATTCTCTACGGCTTCAGCTTCCTGGGAGGCAGCTTCGTCAGCAAATACGGCCTTCCCGACGGACTCCGCCGCATTCAGGAGCTGCTGCCCAACGGCAAGGCGCTGAATGCGTATCTGGCCCTGCTGCGGGGCGGGGGCCTTCGGGATATTCGCGGCGACATGCTGACGCTGGTAGCGTTGGCGCTGGCCTTTTTCACCGCTGCACTGTTCATTCTGCTAAAACAAGGAGGCCAAACCCATGCCGCTGCTGCACATAACCGCCAAGCAAATCAAGCTGATGTGTAGGAACCGGGCAGCGCTGCTGGCTCTGATCGCCGCCCCGCTGCTGCTGGCTTATCTGTTCTCCTATTCCGCAGCTGAACCGAAGACGGCCCTCTACACCGCAGATCTGGATGAAAGCAGCCTGTCCACAACCCTTCTGGCCCATCTGGAGCAAGACAAAACCGTCAAGGTTGTGCCTGCTGCAGAGAAGCTGATCCGCAGCCGCATGGCCGACGGTGAGCTGGCGGCCGGGCTTGTGATTGACCCTGGCTATGGAGCAGCGGCGGGCCGGGAAAACACAGGTCAGCCTGCTGATGCCAAGCCGCCACTGCGTCTGCTGGTTGGCCAAGCGGACAGAAGCATTGCCATATTGGAGGCCGCCATAACCAAGGCCGAAGCTGCCGTGGCCGCCGGAACGCCGCCAGCAGCCCAGGATAGCGTTCAGGCCTCCGATGCCGCTGAGAAAACTGCGGCCGGAAGGTTGGCCCTGCCCCGTCTGAACGGCTTTATGGCCATGTTCCTCTGGGCCGCCGCCTTCCTGGCCTTCCGCTCGCTGATCGATGAGCGGGAAAACCGCACCGCCCAGCGGCTTCTGGCCTCACCCCTGCCCTATTGGCAGCATATGCTCACCAAAATTGCCGCCGGACTCGGCTTTGGCCTGCTGATGATCGGGTTGGTCTGGGGCGGTGGCCGGAGCCTGCTGCATATCGGCATTGGAGGCGGTGCAGCCGCAGAGCTGCCCCTGTGGGCCGCCTACTGGTGGGCGCTGTCAGGAATCTCCCTGGTGCTGGCACTGATAGCCCGCAGCCACCGCAGCTTTACAGTGTTCGGCTCCATCGTAACGGCCCTGGCCGGGATACTGGGGGGAGCCTTCTTTTCCATCGAAAAGGCCTCTGCCCCAGGCTGGATTTATGGGCTGTCACGGCTTATTCCCGGAACGTGGCTGACCCGCAGCCTCCATGCGGTGAACGGCGGGGCCGCCTCCCTACAGTCCCAATGGCCTACCCTTCTTCTGCTGGCAGGCTGCGGCACACTCTGCATGCTTGCCGCCCTGCTGATTGCATCCCGCAATATGCGCTTTGACTTCCAGGCGCAGGAGAGGAGTTTATTATGATCCTCACTCTGAGCGTAGCCGAGCTGCTGCTGGGGCTATTTATCAATATCCGAATCGGACGCCTGGCCGTTTCCTTCTTCCGCAAGGACGGCACCTCCTCGCGGTTGCCTCTGCGGGTCCTTGGGATTTTCCTGCTGATCAACGCCGTCTCCCGGATTTTCCATATCTAAAAAACGTAATCCCCAAAAAACGCCCAATGCTTCAGCAAGGAAGCAGGGCGTTTTTTCATTTATATATATCCTTTTTAAAATCAGGAGGATATTGGAAAACCATGTCGAATAGTTCAATATTCCTATAAACATCCATCGGAGGGAAGAAGTACTGTGGCTGCCATGAGAATTGAAGACAACAAAGCTCTGCTTATCAAAAACATAGAGTTATCCGAAACTCTTATCCAAGAAATGCTTCGGTTAGACACAAAAGTGGATAGAATTATGAAAAAGCCGATTCGTCTCGGTTGCTTCGGCCATTTTATTATGTTGGCTATCTTATGCTTCGCGGTAATGTCGCTTATACCCCTTTTAGTGGAACGACTTTATTGGGATGGAGATTTCGAAACAGTAATCGCCATCATCTTAATCATGGTATGTTTCTCATACATGGTCATTGTTTTGGTGATCAACCGGACAGCCTTGGCAATGAAAAAGTCGGATCATGCCAAGTTTCTGAAGGAATATCCGATGAAACGAAAGCTGCTGTTCCTGAAATTAACTGCTGAATCCGTGATCCCTGCGGCGTATTGGTCTATGGAATGTTTATATGCCATGAAGACTTATTTAAATAATAAGCGCGCAGACAATTTGAAGGAGGCCATCAACATCCTGGAGGAGGAAATGCGTCACAATGCCCGCATGTCGCAGCTTGCGGCGATTCAGGATCAATTGTCCCAGCCTCAATTTTTTGTCGGTTTTACCATCGACTGATGGCCGGCCGGCTAGGTCCGGGAAACCCTTGGTTTGATCCTCGTCCGGAACAATCCCGCCCCCAGCCCTCCAATGGCTCCAAGCAGTGCTATGCTCCAGCCGTCAAAAGTCTGCCGGGATAAATCCGGGGAGAGATACGCTCCGTGCTGATGGAGTTTGTCATCCACAAACCGGGCTAACACAAACTTCCCGTGGTTTTTGCTCCACTTCTGCTGGCGAATGGCCGCACTCAAGGGTTCATTGGCTTCAATGGTTTTGTCCAATACCGCCTCCAGGGCTTCCAGCTTCACATAATAATACTTCCCGTTGGCTGCAGCGTCAGAGGTCTCCGTGGTCTGAAACGGCCTGACATACCGCCAGCCTTTCTCATAGGTAGGATAGCTGGTATAGCCGTATCCAATTTCATGGAATGCAGAACCTTTTGTCCCCTCCGGAATAGCGGTGATGGTGGTGCCCTTGGGAATTTCCAAGGCGGCAGCTTCTCCGCCGGAGGGGATTTTTTCGTAATATTGCAAGGCCACGGGCGATGGTATACGATGCGTCAAGGTATAAGCAGGCTCTGCGGTATTCCCGGAGAAATAGGAGGCGTATTCAGCCAGGTCCATTTGCTCCAGGGGAATGCCTTGCTGATACGGGCTGGCGTTGGCCGCCGGAGCGAAATCCTTGCGCAACTGATAGTTGTGATACAATGCGTCCCCTGTCCGGTACACAAAAATCCCAAGGAGAATAAGCCCCGCCACCACACCAACCCACCGAAGAAATCGTTTCGAAAAAGGCAAAATCGGCATTTTGTCCTCCTCTTATATCATTCTTTAATCCGTAACCCGTTTCAGCTCAAATTGTGTCGCCTCCAAAATCAGAATGAGCCTGTTTTCATTGATGGACATAAAGCTCACAGGTATAGCAGCCCCCGTAACGGAGTCGGATATGCCTATTAATTTGACCTCATCATTGATATCCAAGCTTGGCATATCCATTTTGGTCAGCCGGTAAAAGGCGTCTGCGTTATAGCATACGTTTTCAATTTTATATAGCGGATTCTCCAATTCGTATTGGTAAACGTCATATTGCTGAAGCCCTTTTGAGGAGAAAAAAAGTTCATTAATCATCAGCTCATCACCAATAACCTGCTGCCCTGTCGGATATTCGGATGCATCATTGTAAGAATTGGCGAAGCCCAACAGCTTATCGACTTTCCAGGTTCCGTAGAAAAACTCCGCGGTTTCCTGATCCCACTCCATACTTCCCGCACAATACTCGGGGGAATGCTCCTGCGCAGACGAAGCAGCAGGGGTCGGTACGGACCCAGTGTTTGAACCAGACCAATATGAAAAGGACAGGAGCAGAGCCAATATCACCTTGATCATCTTACCCTCCTCTGATAACGGACATAAATTTCCAACATAAATCAGACGTTTTTTCCTTTATGTAAGTTGCAGCTTTTTTGTATATTGACCCGGCAGCGGACGGCGTGGCTATAATGGGCACAGATTTGATTCTATCGTAAGGGGTGCTCCCATTGAACGCAACGCTAGATTTACTCCAAAAGCTGATCCTGGTTGAACACAAGTCACATACTATCCGTTTATGCGGCCCGGAAGCAGAGCAACTTACCGTAACCAACTGTCCGAAAGACATAGAGCTTGCAGGGCAACCTATCCGGGAGGAAAAAGGCTGGCTGATCACCCTGCGGGCCAACAGCAGAAGAACGGCCTACCTCAGTCTGACGGTGGAGCTCCGGGTGAGCGGCGAAACCCGCCGGCAGGATATTCCAACACGGATTTTCGGAAGGAAGGAGCACTTCCTGTGTATGGTGACTACCTCCAACTTCCATTGGGGCTATAATCCAAGCAAGGTCAAGGAGATTGAACGGACGGGCGAGCCGCGGCTTCATAATGTGTACGGCGACCCGGTCATGTGCCATGGGCATGCATTGGAGTCCTCCATATACATGGCGGAAGGCTGCCACCAGTATGAAGCTCCTGTAACATGGTTGATCGATGCGGATGTAGCCCAGGCCGGGGCGGAGCTGTTATCCGGCTGGCATCAGGCGTATGGTGACGATGTGGGTGTGCTGCCAAGCTCGTTTTTCCACCATAATCCGGAGAACTATAACGTGGACTCTACGGTGGAGGATACGGCCCGGATGCTGCGGCATCACCGGGAAGCAATCAAGGTGGCCATGTCCCGCCAAGGCTGGCTGATGCATCCGAGGATCCTGGGTGTGGACCAGTGGGTGGGCGGTATCGGCAGCAGCTTCCTGCAAGCAGCCAAGGAGCTGGAGTTCGGCGCAATTTGGGGAATCTGCTTCGATCATGAAACCTGTGACAGCAGCATGTATCATGAAGGTGCACCCTGGGACGCGTACCGGCTGCGGGAGGATAATTTCCGTTATCCCACCGTTGACAGCGGGGCGTTATGGGCATTTGCCTGGACGTCGAGGGATTTGGTCAACAGCTTCCTGGAGTATCCGGGCGCTTCCGTGTATTACAGCACCGATCCGGACGATATCCGGGTGGCCGGCATTATGGAGCATCAGGAGGATTATTGGACACGGATTCATGAGGATTTTGTGGGCAATGCGCATAACGATTTCACCTGCTTCGTCATTCATAACGAGGATCATGATGCACACAGGGAATCTTCCCAGTGTTATATCGGGCATTATCTGTCCCGCCTGCCGGAGGGGGTTGTGGCGGCGACGCTGGAGGAGGTCCGACAATGGCTGGAGCTGCGTTATCCCCATGGACAGCATCCGTCCCAGCTATTGGAGCTGGCAGATCCGTTGACCAGCCACGATGCAGTTGCAGCCGTGCGCCACAAAGGCAGCCCTCCCGCCCATTGGGGGCAAACAGACGGGCATAACCCGGGTGTGCTTTGTTATTATGGCGCCGATGCCCGGTGGATGGCCCGGGAGGGAGAGCGGACGCCTGCGCAGTATATTGATTATGAAGCAACGGTTGGTTTTGCGGAAACGGGCACCAGCCCTAAGAAGCCAATCCCGATGCTGACTGACTGGCAGGAGACGGTGAGGCTGACGCCGGAGGGTGAGCTGCTCTCCATCAGCTTCACAGCAGACCTGGAGTTCAGCAGGCTGCCCCTCATCTGGTGGGACCGTCCCGAGCTGGCCGGGGATGCCCACACAGCGAGGGCGGTGATCTGCTACGTTGACGTTGTGAAGGGCCGGAATGAGAGCACGGTTATGATGGGGCAGCCGTGAGGATTGCTTTACAGATATAGAGCATCAAACGGGCAGAACCTTGGGTTCTGTCCTGTTTGGTGTGTCCAGCTTGCCGGGTAGAGACTCTAACGAATCTATTGTGAAGAGCGTTCAGGGACGCGCACGCGGGAACGTGACTCCCTCCCTCTTCCCAAATGCAAAAGTGCAGTTATTTTGTACACAAACCTTCATTTTTACGGCCTATCCTGCAAAAGTGCAGTTATTTTTGTCCGATGGGAGCAAAATGGAGCCTGCGGCGGCAAATAGATGCACTTTTGCATTTGGGGCACAGGGAACGGCGGAATTCCAGCAGAATAGATGCACTTTTGCAGGATGATACTGGATTAAATTAGATATTAAACGTTTATAGCCTGGAATGTGCATCCGTAAGACATTCGTAATACTTCGTTTAGGGAATCGTAAGCTCTCTTCCTTATTCTATTCCATGTAAGATACCAAACCAATGGAGAGTGATAAGGATGATGAAAGCAAACAAAGGCAAGACGTTGATGATGATGGCAGTATTGATGCTGTCGCTGGCATTTTCGGGCTTCGCCCACGCCGCAGCGCTGAAAACCATGAAGAGTGACAGCGGAATGGAGCTTTTTCATCTGAGGCAGGCATCGGAAATGTACGGCTACAGCATCGAATGGAATGACATGGAACGATCCGTAACCTTAGCATACATGGATAAAATGGACGACAAGATGATGAGCGACGACTCCATGATGAAGGACGACAAGATGATGGGCGATGACACCATGATGAAGGACGATACGATGATGATGCCGGCGGGGAAAATGATTAAGCTGTGGATTGACTCCAAGGAAATCATGATCGACGGCATGAAGGTCACCCTGGATAGCGCCCCCGCCATTTATGACGGCAGCACCTATGTGGTGGAAGCGCTGATCACCCAATACATGAAGCCTGCCATGGCCATGAACTGACAAAAATGAGTGGAACCCTCTTCTTATGATATGATGAAGTCATATTGAATTTCCGGAATTTGGGGTGGTTCAGCTTGAAGGAACGGGTGCTGGTTGCAGATGACGATACGAATATTACGGATGTGTGCCGCAGGTATCTGGAACGGGAGGGGTATCTGGTCATCACCGCTAAGGACGGCGTGGAGGCCCTGGAGCTTTGGCGCAGCCAAATGCCGAACCTGATCGTGCTTGACCTGATGATGCCCCATAAAAGCGGTTGGGAGGTATGCAGCGAGATCCGTCAAACGGAGGATATTCCCATCGTAATGCTGACCGCCCGCGGTGAGGAGCAGGACCGCCTAATGGGATTGACCCTGGGCGCAGACGATTATTTGACCAAACCCTTCAGTCCAAGAGAGCTCGTGCTGCGGGTGAAGGCCATTCTGCGCCGGATGCGGTATGTCCAGACATCGCCCGTTACTTCAGCTGAACATACCATCAAATGCGAAGGACTTACCATTGACGTGGCGAAGCGCAAGGTAGAGATCAACGGGCAGCCGGTTGAATTGACCGTGACGGAGTTCGAATTGCTGTACCTGCTGGCCAGCCATCCCGGCCAGGTTTTTTCCCGGACTCAAATTCTGAGTAAGGTGTGGGATTTCAGCTACGAGGGAGATACAACCACGGTTACCGTGCATATCCGGAGATTACGGGAAAAAATCGAGCAGACTCCCTCCGATCCGAAATTCATCAAGACGGTCTGGGGAATCGGCTACAAATTTGCGGGTGATGGCAGCTCATGAAACTGCGTACGTACTTACTATTGTCCAGCCTGACCGGAATAGGCGTGCTGCTCATTTGTCTATTTATCAGCTATTCCAAAATGCTGCTCTCCATCGAACAATTCTATTGGCTGTCCGGTGTTACGGCCGGAGTCGGTTTGCTCTCTTTTATACTCCAGCACCTGTTGACGAAGCCTCTGGAAAAATCCATTGATCGGATCACCCAGCAGACGGTGCGGATTGCCGAAGGGGATTTCCATACCGGGGATCCCTTAATCGGCCCGCAGGAGTTTAAGCTTCTGGCTCAGCAATTTAATGGAATGAGCAGCAAGCTGAAGGAAAGCTTCGATCATCTGCACCAATCCGAATCCGCCCGGCGGGAGCTGATCGCCAATGTCTCCCACGATTTGCGGACACCCTTGGCCTCCATTCAATCCTTTGTTGAAGCCTTGGAGGACGATGTGATCAAGGATGAGGAAACCTTTCAACGGTATCTGAATACCATCCGGCTGGAAACCAAACGGCTGGGCGGGCTGGTTCAGGACTTATTCGAGCTATCTAGCCTGGAGGCCAACGGCGAAATCTTCGAGCCCTTGCCAAGCCATGCCGATGAGCTGTTAATCAGCACCTTGGAGAGCTTCTCTTTTCAACTCGCCGAGAAAAAGCTGCAGGTCGAGATTGAGCTACCGGATAAATTGCCCGCTGCCCTTATGATGCCGGCCCAAATGAAGCGGGTCCTGTCCAACCTGCTGCAGAATGCCATTCAATATTCACCTGTTGAGGGTAAAATCGTCTTGGCTGCCACGCTGGAGGGCCAATTCCTGCGGATTTCCGTTACGGATGAAGGACAGGGCATCGAAGCGGCGGAAACCTCGCGGATCTTCGAACGATTCTACCGGGTAGATAAATCACGCAGCAAGAACAACGGAGGCGCCGGGCTGGGCCTGGCCATTGCACAATCCATTATTGAACTACACGGCGGAAAAATTGGGGTGTACAGCACAAAAGGGGAAGGCAGCTGCTTCTGGTTTACCCTTCCGATTTATCTGAACCGTTAAAGCATAGCATGTCAGAAATCAGGAGGTGACCCCGATGGCCGGTGATGCGGTATTCCTGTTTGGGGTGTTTGGCGCGGGGCTGTTATCGTTTTTTGCGCCATGCATTCTGCCATTGCTTCCGGTCTATGTATCCTTCTTGTCCGGAAGTATAGCCGGCGGTGCGGATCAGGGGGAACATGGCGGCTCCTCCCCTCCTCTTCGGCCGGTGTTTATTGGGCGGACCCTGTTGTTTGTCCTGGGGCTGTCGGTGGTGTTTATTTTACTGGGTTTTGGTTCCGGCATACTGGGCAATGTCATTTCCAGCCCGAGGTTCATCGCCATTTGCGGAGCCATCGTGATCCTCTTCGGAATTTACCAGACGGGATTGATCAAGCTGTCCTGGCTGGAACGGGAAAGAAGGCTGTCCAGCACCCGTATTCAGCAGGGCGGATATATAGGGGCGTTCCTGCTTGGCCTGACCTTCAGCTTCGGATGGACACCTTGTATCGGCCCCGCGTTAGCCGCTGTGCTGAGTATTGCTGCTGGTGAAGGCTCTCCTGTGTATGGAGGGTTTCTCATGCTTCTGTATACTCTGGGTTTGGCCATTCCCTTTTTGTTTTTGTCAGTATTTTCTGAATTTTTGTTAAAAAGCTTCCGCCGAATATACCGTTACATGGGAGCAATCAAAGTTGCTTCCGGCTGTATGCTGATTATAATGGGCATTCTGCTCATGACAGACAGGCTGAATACCATCGTAACCTGGCTTCAATAAAAGAATGGGGGAGTGAGTGATGAAGAAGGCGTGGAAACGGATAGGAATTGTGCTGGTTGCAGCCGGACTGTTATCTGTTTTGGGCGCATGCGGCTCGAAGCCCATGACCCAATCTGCCGGTATGGGGTCACCGGACGCTTCGCCAACTATCATGAACAAGGGAGAGGCGGCACCCGGCTTTGCCTTATCCGATTTGAAGGGCGGCTCCCACCGATTGACGGATCTCCAGGGGAAGAAGGTATACGTGAAGTACTGGGCTTCCTGGTGCTCCATTTGCCTTGCGGGTTTGGGAGACTTGAATACATTAGCCGGCGAAACCAAGGATTTTGAGGTGGTAACCATCGTTACACCCGACTACAAAGGGGAAAAATCCGCCAAGGAATTTACCGAGTGGTTCAACCGGCAGCCCTATGAGAACTTAACCGTGCTTCTCGACGAAAATGGCGTCTGGGCCAAGCAATTCCATGTCAGAGCGTATCCCAGCTCCTTCTATATCGGGTCCGACGGCATTCTGGCGAAGGCGCTTCCCGGGCATGCATCCAATGAGCAAATCATCGATACCTTGAAGGGTATAAAATAAGGAAGGAGGAAGGGTCATGAAACGTACTGTACTTGGT
>JAEWAA010000120.1 GCA_023391955.1 Bacillota bacterium
CCCTTATGGGAGCCGGCCTCAGCTCCGTTCACCCACACCACCGCATGATGGCAAGCGCTGCCTACACGGAGCATAATGCGTTGGCCGTTCCATGAGCGGGGGATGAGAAAGGTTTCCTCATACCACACATCGCCGATGTGGTCACGGATGGCCATATCCTGGGTGATATCGTTGTAGCTGGCCGGTACGGGCATGGGAATGGTGTCCGTCAGGGGCTGGGCAAACCATTGCTCCTGGCGGCCCACATTGTCCAGATCAGCCTTAAATCGCCACACGCCGGACAGCTCCTTCACTTCACGGGAGCAGGTATCTTTGGGGTACAGCATGGTTAAGTCACTCCTATTCTACTCTGTAATAACAAGGTCCAGGCCAGAGGCCGGATTTCTATTTCATCTGGTAAATCCGGTACATCAGCACGGCTGTTTCGGCCCGGGTAGCGGGGCTTAGCGGGAGAAGCTGGCTTCCGTCACCCTCCAGCAGCTTGGCTTTGTACAGGGCAGCCAAACTGTCCGCTGCATAAGAAGCCACCGTAGACGCATCGGCAAAACCCTGCAGGTCCGCCGCCGTTCCCTTAACCTTCACTGCCCCTGTAAGAGACAAGGCCCGGTGGGTCAGGGTAAACATATCCTGGCGGGTAATTTCAGCTGCGGGATAAAAGCTGTTGCCTTCGGCTCCATCTGTGATGCCGAGCTTTTTGGCAATGCTTACGGAGGTATAGTAATAATCATTGGGCGAAACATCGTCGAAGGTGCTGCTGAACTCCGCTGTGAGTCCCAGGGTTTTTACCAGCAGATGCAGATAATCGGCCCGTTTGATATTGGCGGCGGGGGTATAGGTGTCCCGGGAGGTGCCTTCGATAATGCCTCGAGCCGCCAAGGCTTCGATTTGCTTTTCTGCCCACGGGTAGCTTGCAGTGTCACTGAAGGCAACGGGGCTGTAAACCACGGCATATTGGCTGAAATGTGTGGTTTCAAAGGTGACCGCTCCATTGTTGTACCGGCTGCTGGGGATCACGCTGATGTTCCCGTTATCATCGATATGCCAGACCACGATCAGGCCGGGTCTTGCCAGCTCGGAGGCGGTGGGCTGGTAGGGAACGGTGATGGTTGCGGGAACCGGGCTGCCCGACCAGGCAGCGGGTTTGCCATCCACGTGGAAGGCAAGCTCCAGCACAGGTTTCCCGCTGGCTGCTTGGGCGGCCTCCGCAGGTAGCGAAGCCGGATCAGCTCGTCCGATGACCAAGGCAATGCTGCCGGCCGGTGGAGTCTCCAGCCCTGCCAGCATAGCGGAGGTTAAGGTGACGCTGGCCAGCTCTGTCTTCACCAGCAGCGGCTGTCCGGCTGGCAGGTATTCCAGCACCGCCGACGGAAGGCTCAGCTGATATTCCTTGGCTCCGCTGACGGCATCGAGCTGGATGGCAACTTGCCCGCCGGCTGCTTTTTGGAGGGCTTCCTTTAATGCTTGCTCCGATACGGACGCAGTAACAGCTCCTGCCGCATTCATTGCGCCTTTGACGGCAATATTCGCTTGATCGGCTGGTTTAACCGTTGAAGCGGGAGAGGCAGTTGGCGAAGGAGCGATGGTGCCCACCGGACCACCCGGGTTTCCGCTATCCGGCGAATCGCTGGGCGACTGACCCGGCGATTGGCTTGGTGACACACTCGGCGATACGCTTGGCGATGTGCTTGGTTCAGGCTCGTTGCCCCCTGCCTTCACCTGAAAGGAAACGACTGCCACATCCTGTCCCATCCCTGCGCTTACCTGATACGTTCCTTCGGGTGCTTCAGCGGGGATAGTTACGGTTTTGCCTGCGGCAAGCTCATCCTTGCCGAGCAAATCCAGCTCCAGCAAGGTCCCGTTGGGGCGGAGTATCCGAACTAGTACCTCCGCAAGCTCTGTGTCTCCCCGGATGACGACGCTTTCACCAGGTGCAGCAGCGGGGATGGAATCCAGCCGGGTAGATGGCCCTTCTGCCAGAACCAATCCCGGCAGAAGCATCAGCATCACCAGCAGGGCAGAAACCGCCCTGTACTTCATTTGCCATTTTTTCATCCACTTATCACCTCTCGCATTTATATTAAGGAGGCTGTCCGACCAAGCCGTTATGGCAATCCATATTCAAGAAACCAAACTCGCTACCGCCGGACAGCCCTTTATTCCATTAACCCAGCCAAACGGTAACCAGATACTCCTGGCCGTCCTCGTAAGGAAGGACGTTTCCTGCCCATGTTTGGCCGTTGACCTCTACCCTGCGGACACCGCGGGCCGCACCATCCGGATTCAGCACCGTCACTTGGTAACGGGCGTTGCGGAAAACCCGGTCTACCCGGTATTCCCGCCACTCCTCCGGTATGCAGGGATCGATCACCAGTCCTTCAGCGGTGGCACGGGTACCCAAGACATACTCCAGAGTAGTCCACAGCATCCAACCTACTGTTCCCGTGGAATGATGATGGCTGGATTGGCCGAAGTTCGGTGAATCCTCCAGACCGAAGTAGAAGTTGGGCACAAAAATCGGCACCTGCAGATTCACGGCAGGAGGATTATCCGGGTTGGTGGGCAGGGTTTTGCTGATGGTGTCCAACGCCTGTTTGCCCCGGCCTACTACACAATCCGCGAAGGCCTTGAACATGGAGGCATGGCAATAAACCGAACCATTCTCCGTGGTGCCCTCCAGCTTGATGCTGATGCGCCCCCACCTGGGATTCCATTCGCTAAAAGAAGGCTCCAACAGCTTGGGTCCGATGGGAGTGTCCAGGCTGTCAATGGCGGCCAAACAAGCGGCAAGACGTTCGCCTTGGGCGATGCCGCTCATAATGGCCCAGGTTTGGGTGTTGAGGAAGAGCTTGCCCTCCTCATCCTTGACAGTGCCGAAGGGAATACCGAAATCGTCAAACCCGGCTACATACCACGCACCGTCCCAGCAGGTGTCATTGACGGCCTTTTCCAGCTTCCCGGCGGCCGCTTCCAGACGGGCGGCTGTTTCTTCGTCACCCCGCTGCCGGCAGAAGGGAAGAATAGAGCGGATGGCATACACCAGCGCCATGGTGCTCCAGGCTGATTCGCCCTTGCCCAGGCGTCCGGGACCGTTGATGGGATCGTTCCAATCCCCATCCCCCATGAGGCACAACCCATGTGAGCCCACCGCTTGGGCCATGTAATCCACCGCCAGCAGCAAATGGTCATAGACCGAGGCGGTTTCGTCCGTATTCTTAAAGCCTACCTGCCGGTTAAGCAGCTCCAGGCTGCCGTTTTGGTTCACTAATGCGGCAAAGCATATCAACAGCCAGATGGGCCCGTCCGTATGATTCAGCAGACAAAGATTTTTGGGCGGAGAGCCGTCGGTCATAATCCATTGTTTGATAAACCCGCTTTTCTCCTGGCCCTTCAATACGGAAACCATATACTCCACAGCTCCCGGGGCATCCACCAGGGCATACCCCAACGCATCCTGGAGCTGGTTGCGGATCGGACAGTAATTGGACATCCGGTTGGTTCGGGTTTGCAGCACAATTTGCTTTTTCAGCCAGTAATTCATAAACGCATCAACATCGGAGTCTGGAGTGCTCACCAGGAAGGTAT
>JAEWAA010000141.1 GCA_023391955.1 Bacillota bacterium
GACATACACCGGGGTTTCGCTGCTGTGATCCATTACATACAGGCTGGCGCAGGAGGCCCCTACCAGCGGCACAATTTTGGACAGCAGCTTATCGCTTAAGGACGATAAATCACGGTTATCCTGGTAAATCGAAGCGACTTCCGCCAAATTGGTTTTGATCCAATTTTCGGTCTCCAGCTCCTGCTGGTATAATTTTTCGCGGTTCTCCCGTTCCTCCAGGGCGTCGGCCATCCTGTTGTAGGCAATGGCAATGTCGCTGATTTCATCCTTTTCCTCGATGGTTATCCGCGGCAGCGCCCCTTCATGCCCAGCTTCAAAATCGTCCATCACACTGCTGATCCGGTTGATGCTGCGCAGTGCCCCCCGCATGACATTGGAGCCGATGAGCAGAGCCAAAAAGACCAGCAGCAGCCAAAAACCCACAATAATCAGCTTGGAACGTTCGATAGATGCTTTGGAGTCATTGGAGGTGGTCATCATTACATTTTCCTGGAAGTCGATATACTGGCTCATATCATCGGCGAAGGCTTTGCGGACCACCTCCAGATTGTAGACGCTCATAAGACGGGAATTATCATTCATACCGGCACTTTCGTTGACAAGTGAAGCGACTTTTTGGAATTCCTCTTCATAAACGCTGAAGCTTTCCCGGGCTTTTTTCAGAAATGATTTCCCTTCGGTCAACCGGGTCAAATCATCCAAATGTGTAAATTCCTCGTGGATTTGGGAGGAGAGGAGCAGGAGCTCACGCTGGTCGATGGTTTGCTGACCGGGATTGAGGGTGGTCAGATTAATCTGATTCTGGATCTGGCTGGCGTTGGCGAGAATCTTCTCTCCCAGCCGAACCTTGGTGTAACGGTCGTTTACGATATTGTCTAGTTGGGCATCCAATGTATTGCCAAGGTAGTAAACAAGCGCACTAAATATCGTAATCAGAAGAAGGATGGCGGAAAAACCGGCGATCAGTCGGTTGCGAAAGGTCATTTTAATTTCTCCGATTTCGTTATTATTCTTGCTATCAATTTTTAAGTATAACAAATATTGATAGTTATTTCATTTCAATAAAATGGAAAACAGCTCTTTTTTATTGAAGAGACCGTTTTATACGTAGAGATTAGTCCTATGCTTTTGCCCGGGAATACGCTATGATTGTTCCCAATAAGCTCTTCGGCAGCCTGCAAAGCTTCATGCGGCTCCCAGTGAAACAAAACATACTGAAAGTACATGGCCGCCGCCGGCGTTCTCGCGTAAGCTTTTGATACATGCGGGTCCGGCAAACGGACTATTAATAGAAGGAGCGGATAAAAAGATGGAATTTACCAAAATGCACGGGTTGGGCAATGATTTTATCTTGGTGCAGGGTGAAACGGTCCTGCCTGCCAACGCAGGTGAGATGGCCGTCAAGCTGTGCGACCGGTTTTTCGGCATCGGGGCGGATGGTCTGGTTTATATCCTTCCGTCGGAAAAGGCGGACTTTATGATGCGCATTATGAATTCGGACGGCTCGGAGGCCGAACAATGCGGCAATGCCATCCGTTGTGTGGCTAAATATGTATATGACCGCGGTTTGACGGACAAATCGGATGTCACCATCGAGACCATCGGAGCCGGCGCCCAAAAGGTGCAGCTGACCGTGGAAAACGGCAAAGCCGTAAAGGTGAAGGTGGATATGGGAGCGCCGATTTTGAAGGGCTTGCAGGTTCCCACTACAGTGGATGAGGATCAGGTGGTGGACTATCCCATCGTTGTGGATGGCCGGGAGTTCCGCTTTACGGCGGTGTCCATGGGCAACCCCCACTGTGTGATTTATGTGGATGATGCCGTCAACTTCGATCTGCATACCTGGGGGCCGAAGCTGGAGAAACATCCCATGTTCCCGCGGAAGGTCAACGTGGAATTCGCCACTGTCAAAACCCGGGATTACGCGGATATGCGTGTCTGGGAAAGAGGGGCCGGTCCAACTTTAGCTTGCGGCACGGGAGCTTGTGCTACTCTGGTTTCTTCGGTGCTGAACGGGCTGACGGACAGAACGGCTGTGGTATCCTTGAAGGGCGGGGAGCTCCTGATCGAATGGAATGAAGCAGACAACCACGTGTATATGACAGGTCCGGCCCAAGAGGTATACACCGGCAAGCTGTCTGTATAATCAGGGGATGACAGAAAGGAAACAGGAGTGATCATAATGGGGGAAGGTCAGCGGCTGCCTGATCTCCGGGAGGCCCTTCTTCACGGAAGGCTGACCGGAGACGGCGCTATGGGCACCTACTTGTATCAGCTGGGATTTCCTGTAGGAGCTTCATATGAAGAATTTAATCTGGAGAAGCCGGACATTATCCTGGACATTCACCGCCGTTACGTGGAGGCCGGGGCCCAACTTGTGGAAACCAACACCTATTCGGCTAACCGGGATAAGCTGTCCAAGTTTGGCCTGGAGCAGGATGCGGCAGCCATTAACCGGGCAGGCGTCCGGCTGGCCCGAGAAGCGGCAGGGGATGCTGCGTATGTGCTGGGTGCCGTCGGGTCTTTGGCTGGCGGCCGGAAACGCCCCGCAGGCCGGGAGCGGGTCCGGCAGAATGTCCGGGAGCAGGCTGAAGCCCTTCTTGAAGAAGGTGTGGACGGCATCATTCTCGAGACCTATTATCTGCTGGAGGAGCTGGAGGCGGCTCTGGAGGCGGTGCGTTTGTTGGACGGACGGGTGCCGGTGATCTGCCAGCTGGCTACGGACGGAAACGGGCTGACCCTGGACGGGACCGCCTATGCCGGCGCCTTCCAGCGGCTGCTCGGAAGCGGCGCGGATGTGGTGGGCTTCAACTGCCACAGCGGCCCCGGCGGCATATTGCGCGCATTGGACCGGCTTGGCGCCGACAGCGCTTGGACACCCGGAGTGCCATTGTCCGTTTATCCCAATGCGGGCCTGCCCGGCATCGTGGACGGCCGGTATACCTATCTGGCCACACCGGAATATTTTGCGGATATGGCGCTGAAGTTTGCTGCGGCGGGGGCACGGATCATCGGCGGCTGCTGCGGTACGACCCCCGAGCATATCGCTGCCATCGCCAAAGCGCTGGAGAGTTATGCTCCCAAAGCGGGTGATGCGGCAGTTAAAGTGAAGGAGCCTCAGCCGGCGGTGCGGGACAAAGCGGTTGTGGCGGAGCCTGTTCCGGAACCGGCAGCTTCCGAAGGAAATCAACCCTCTATTGTGGAACTGGTCCGGGAGGCCATCACGGTTATAGTGGAGCTGGATTCCCCCCGGGACCTTGCCTCCGGGAAATTTATGACCGGAGCCGCCGCCTTGCGGGATGCTGGGGCCGATGCCATTACCATGGCCGATAATTCTCTGGCCCAAACCCGCATGAGCAATCTGGCTATGGGTTACCTGGTCAAAGACAGGCTGGGAATGCGGCCGCTTCTGCATGTGGCCTGCCGGGACCGCAATCTGATCGGCACCCAAAGTCATCTGATGGGGCTGCATGCCCTGGGCATTGACCACCTGCTGGCCATTACGGGCGATCCCGCAGGTGTGGGGGATTTGCCGGGAGCCAGCTCCGTGTACGATTTGAATTCCTTCGAATTGATCCGCATGTCCAAACAATTGAATGAAGGCATCGCCTTCTCCGGCAAAACGCTGAAGCAGCGGGCAAGCTTTGTGGTAGGGGCCGCTTTTGATCCCAATGTGAAGTATATTGACAAAGCGGTTCTGCGGATGGAGAAGAAAATCGAGGCCGGCGCCGATTATTTTATGACCCAGCCGGTTTATGACGCCGCTATGGTGGAGAGACTGTATCAGGCTACACGTCATATCAAAACACCCATATTCGTAGGAATTATGCCGCTGATCAGCGGACGCAACGCCGAATTCCTTCATAATGAGGTTCCGGGGATCCGGATTCCGGACGCGGTCCGAAGCCAGATGGCCGGTTTGGAGGGAGCAGAAGGCAGGAAAATGGGCGTGAAGCTGGCCAAGGAGCTGCTCGATGTTATCCTCGGCAGATTCAACGGTATTTACCTGATGACACCCATGCTGTTTTATGAAATGACCGCAGAGCTGACACGCTATGCCAAAGAAAGGGTTTTTCCACTTGTACCCTCGGGCAAAATGAATTAGAATAGGATATCGGATGTGATGGCATGATTCGCAGTATGACCGGCTTTGGCCAGTCTGGCCGGAGGATTCCCGGATTCCGCATGCAAGTTGAGGTAAGATCCGTAAACCATCGTTACGCGGAGACCTCGGTCAAAATCAACCGGGAATGGCTGTCCCTGGAGGACGGCATCAAGAAGCTCGTTGCCCGTGACATCAAGCGGGGGCGTGCGGACGTATATGTCACCGTGGAGCCGGATGGGCAATCCGGCAAGAAGCTGGTGATTGACTGGGAGCTGGCTTCCGCTTATATGGAGGCGGCCAACCAGTTGAAGGCAAAGTTCGGCCTGACGGATGAACCCCGGCTGGAGGATCTTTTGAAGGTGCCGGAGCTGCTTCATCCCGGTGAAAGCGTCTTGGGCGAACCTACGTTTCCCGAGCAGGAGCTGATGGCTTGTGTGGAGGAAGCAGCGGCGCAGCTATCCGTTATGCGTATGGCTGAGGGCGCCCATCTTCATGAGGATTTGATCCGCAGACTCGCTGTTCTGGACGGACATTTGACCGATATGAAGGCTATATCCGCAGAGGTCGTAGGAGATTACAGCCGGAAGCTGGCCGCCCGGATCCAAGAGCTGCTCCCCCAGGATGCGGTTATGGACACAGGCAGGCTGGAGCAGGAAATTGCTCTAATGGCGGACCGGTGCAGCATCGACGAAGAGTTGACCCGGCTTGCCAGCCATATGGCGCAATTCTCCGGTCTTTTGGACGCGGAGGAGCCTGTAGGGCGCAAACTGGACTTTCTCATCCAGGAGATGAACCGGGAGGTTAATACCGTCGGCTCCAAGGCCAACCGCTACGAACTGTCCAAGCTTGTGGTAGAATTGAAGGCGGAGCTTGAAAAAATCCGCGAACAGGTGCAAAATATCGAATAAGCGGGAATAAGAAGGACGATACTGGTGTAATACTCGCGCCTTCCTGATATAGATGCCAGATTGCCAGATCTGCTTCATTTTCCAACATTTTTGCCTGCCGGCATGTAATCCCTTATAAGGCCCGGGGAACCGGCATAGGCGAGGAGGACCAAGATGGCCATCAAACTTATCAACATCGGATTCGGGAATATCGTATCCGCCAACCGCATCATCTCCATAGTCAGCCCTGAATCGGCGCCGATCAAGAGAATTATCCAGGAAGCCCGGGACCGGCATATGCTGATCGATGCAACTTACGGAAGAAGGACAAGGGCCGTTATCATCACCGATAGCGACCACGTGATATTGTCTGCGGTTCAGCCCGAAACCGTTGCCCATCGGCTCTCCAATAAGGACGATGACAATGACGAATAAGAATAGAGGCATTCTGCTGGTGCTGTCTGGCCCTTCGGGTGTCGGCAAGGGCACGGTATGCAACGCCCTCCGCAAGATGGGGACGGAGCTGGTGTATTCCGTTTCCGCGACTACCCGTAAGCCGAGAGAAGGGGAAGTCCACGGCGTCAACTATTTCTTCAAGAGCCGTGAGGAATTCTCCGCCATGATCGAATCGGACGATCTTCTGGAATATGCCGAGTATTGCGGCAATTATTACGGGACGCCCAGAGAGTTTGTGGAGGAGACACTGGCTTCCGGGCAGGACATTATTTTGGAAATTGAAGTGCAAGGCGCATTGAAGGTCAAGAACAAGTTCCCTGAGGGAGTTTTCATTTTCCTTCTGCCCCCGTCGCTGGATGAACTGCAAAGCCGGATTGTCACCCGTGGCACCGAGACGGAGGATGTGATCCGCAGTCGGATGAGTATCGCCCGGGATGAACTGCGGCTCATTGAGCATTATGATTACGCCATCGTCAATGATCAGGTAGAGGCTGCGTGTCACCGCATCCAGGCTATCCTCACAGCCGAGCGCTACCGCAAGGAGCGTATGGTGACCACAATAAAACAATGGATTGAAGAGGTGCAATAATATGCTATATCCATCCATCGACAAGCTGCTGGACAAGGTAGACAGCAAGTATTCCCTGGTTGTCGCCGCTTCCAAGCGCGCGCGCATGCTGAAGGACAACGCCAAGACGGATTTGAAAACCCCAAGGGCACACAAGCATGTTGGCGTAGCCCTGGAAGAGCTGTACGGGGATTACATCCAATTCGAAAAATCGCCTAACCGGGACAACAACGGTCTGAACTTAAAGTAAACCCAAGAGATAACAACCGGATAAGCGGTTGTTATTTTTTTGAAAATGTGCGAACATATATACGTCTAATGGTGCGGAAAAAGGCGCTGCTGAATTGCCCCGGCAGGTGATAGCGTTTATATAGAGGAAGCTGTTTTTCCTCTATTACGGTGTAATTGAGGCGAATCACATGATAGGGGAAGGGGGATTTCCTTTATTGTGAGGATTGCCGGGATAAAACTCCGTTGGAGGGGCCAATAGCGGAAGAAAGCCTTCCGTTATTGCCTTAAAAAAGGGGTCGCGGGCAGGATTAGCGGACAAGTAGGTTCCGCTATTCCTTTGGTAGCGGGCAGATAGCGGCGGCAGATGATTAGAGGTTCTACTATAGGAAGGGCTGTCAGAGGAATAACGGAAGGGGTTTTCCGTTATCTTATGCCGCAGCGGGTGGATTCTTTAATAGTGGAAGCGATTTTCCGTTATAGCCCCGTTCTCCCGGTTAATCTCGCTTTTGTAGCACAATTAGCGGAAAACCCATTCCGTTAATTGTCTTGCGGTTGGTCTGATAGGAGATTTAGCGGAAAAGGCGTTCCGCTAATCAGCAAGAAGCTGATTCGAAGAAGGCCCTCAAATTGGCTTTGCCAATTTCGAGGCTTCCATAACATTATCCGGCCAGCGGCAGGGACCAAGAATAGAGTATGGGGTCCCCGCAAAGTACCTGAATCTGCTTCGGAGCTTTGCGTCACTTTGTGGGGATGATTTCAGGATAGGAGGAGAACGGATATGCTGAAGGGAAAAACGGTGATTTTGGGTGTGTGCGGCGGGATTGCGGCTTATAAGGCAGCGGCTTTGTGCAGCAAGCTGGTGCAGGCGGGCGCCAAGGTGCGTGTCATCATGACGGAATCTGCAGCCAAGCTGGTGCAGCCCCTTACGTTTCAGGCGCTGTCGAAATATCATGTGATCGTGGATGCCTTTGAAGAGAACGACCCCTCCGTCATCACCCATGTTGACGTGGCGGACAGCGCCGATCTGGTGATCATTGCTCCGGCTACGGCTAACATGATCGGCAAAATGGCCAACGGCATCGCCGATGACATGCTCAGCACCACCATGCTGGTGACTCAGGCGCCGATTCTTATCGCCCCTGCCATGAACGTGCATATGTATGCACATCCGGCGGTTCAGGCCAATATGCGAACGCTGGAGCAGCGG
>JAEWAA010000499.1 GCA_023391955.1 Bacillota bacterium
CCCGGTGGTCTGGCCACCCAGGCTGCTGTTTACGGGGTAGCCGCCGGCCTGGTTATGACCGCGGCCAATTTCATCGGAGTCCGGTTCCGCACCCGTGCCTCCCGTTATTACGCCGCAGCTTGGCTGCTCCTGTTAGCCGGCGCACTGGTGAATCTGCTGGCGGCATTCAAGCTTTTGCCCTTGAATGCCATCACTCTTTATGCGCCACGGATCGGGATGGGTGGAGAGGCCATGCTATTGTCCATGGCATTGGCTGACCGGTACAACACCCTCAAAAAGGCGAAACAATCGGAGGAGAGGCAGGGACTGCTGCTGCGTGAGCTTCACGAGATGTCCAAAACCCTGACGGCT
The DNA here is from genome assembly GCA_023391955.1 of Bacillota bacterium. Classification (GTDB taxonomy): domain Bacteria; phylum Bacillota; class Bacilli; order Paenibacillales; family NBRC-103111; genus Paenibacillus_AR. Next base: position 352 of record JAEWAA010000499.1, read on the forward strand.
ACCTATGATCTGGACCGTTTGCTGGATTACACGGTGGAGAGCTTCGTCAGAGTGACGGGTTGTGAGGCGGGCTGTATTGTGCTGGAATCCGATGAAGGCGCTGCGGTTAAGGCCGCCCGGGGGAATATTGGTCCATGGAACGCTGCCCATACTGCCGGGGTGGACACGGATCACCATGCGGATGTGTTGGAGGGACCCCGCATACGGCTGGAGATACCCATCCGGCATCAGGGACGCCAGCTGGGCGAGGTGCTTCTGTTCAGCAGCCGTCCGGTGTTAGTGCCGGATAATGAGCTGGCCATCCTGGCGGAATACGCCGGACAGGTGGGCATCTCCATTGAGAATGCGCGGTTATTCCAGGAAATCAGCCGTATGGCCACCACCGACGGGTTAACCGGGGCCTTCAACCGTTCCTATGTGCTGCAGCTGGCGGCTTCGGATTTCCGGCGGTGCCAGGAGGCGCGGGAGCCCATGTCCCTCATGATGCTGGACATTGATTGGTTTAAGGAAATCAATGACCGGTACGGCCATCTGGTAGGGGATAAGGTGATCCGGAAGGTGGCGCGGACGCTGAAGAAGCTGGTCCATACCAACGGGGTCACCGGACGCTATGGCGGTGAGGAATTTATTGTCCTGCTGCCGGGAATGAAGCTGGAGGTGGCCCGCCAGCTGGCGGAGAAGCTGCGGGAAGGAATCGGCATGCTGGATATTCCTGTGGACGGGGCAGGAACGGTGCGCGTAACCGTCAGTTTGGGTCTGGCTGCTGCGGCTCCTTCCATGAAGGGTGTGGAGGAGCTGGTGAACCTCGCCGATGCGGCGTTGTACCGGGCCAAAGCGGCGGGCCGCAACCGGGTGGAGGTGGAGGTTCCGGCTTCGCGGCGGCAGAGCGGAACAGTCCAGTGAGGGAGCGGAAGCGGCTAACGGAAGCTGCGGCTGTTAACGGGAGCGGGAGCCAGCTAACGGACACCACAGCTGCTAACGGACACCACAGCCCTTATTTCCTCCAAAACGGCCCTTCACAAAATCTAACGGACGCCAGCGCCGCTATTTGACCAAAAGCAGGCCGTTTGAGGCTAATTGGGCTCCAATAAGAGCGCTGGCTTCCGTTAGGTTTTACAAACACCGTTTTTCGCCCAAATAGAGGCTCTCACTTCCGTTAGGCTGTCGCATGTCATCTTCGTGTCATCGGACAGACTGGCACTAAGACGAAAAAGCCGCTATGCAGGCCAAAATGGGCCAACAATAGCGGTTTTTTTGCTGGTTACTCTGCGCTCGCCCGCAGCGAATCCTTCCAATCCGCATCCACCGGTGGCAGCTCATCGCCCAGTGTTAGATAGATCCGGTCCACTCGAAGCTGGGATTTCCGCGCCAGAATGGAGAGGATATGCTCGCCTGCAGTCAGCTCCAGCTCCGACATGTAACACCAGTAGTACACATATGCCGTGTTATACGTATGGTGATTGCCCCTCCGGGGCTGCTCCTCTAGGGGCCGTGCAGCACCGTCCACAGCCAGGTAGCAGGAATCCGACTGGTTGTTATAATGCCTCATGTGCAGCCAAATCCGGTATTGGCCAGGGGTGCCGATGTTCACGCGGTAATGCAGGCCCGGAGCTGTTGCCGGGTCCTCCCAGAGGAGACCGGGAGGCGCCACATGCATAGCCAAGCCCGTCCGCCCGTTGGTTTCGGCCTGCAGGTGGCTCCAGGTCAATCCGCTGCCGTCCCCGGCCGGGGTCAAAAAGGCATCGTCAGAGTCTGCAAAGGCATATTCCGCTTCAATGGCCAGAACACCTCCGGCTTCCACGAATGTGCCGGAGCCGAATTCCCGGAGGATATCCTTTGGGCCTTCGGATTTCCAGAGCTCCGCATACCGCGGGACACCCGGCTGGTACTGGGGCACTTTTTCAACCGGAATAAAGGTGATGTCCTTAATCTTATTATAGGCGGGGGAGACATACAGCGCGTCCGGAAGCGGGAGGTCCCCAGCTATTGTCCGGTACATATCCTCACACAGCCTCGTGAGTCCGGCCTCATCCCAAGTTGGGCTTTCCAGCCCATATTCCGCCGCAGCTCTCCCCGCAAGAGTGCTGGCCACCGGTCCGAGACTGGTTTCCTTCCGCACCCCTGTATAAAGCACCAACTTGCTGAACGTAACGAAGGGATCCACCATGTACAGCTGCAAGGAATGGGTCCCCGCAGACAGATGGGGCAACCGGATAAAGAGCTTTTCCCCATTATTAAAGATGCTCTCCTTCCATTGTCCTGTCCATTCATCCCGGGTCTCCGATTCCACCCATTCAGGTGCCTGGCTATCCACCCCGATTCCGAAGCGGATCCGGCCGGTGGAATTCAAAGTCAGGTTCCGTTGGATCTCAAGGATATGGCTGCCCCCGGAGATGAGGAAAAAGTCGTATTCCAGCTTCGGCTGCTCGGTGAGTTCCCCTTCCAAGGGGTGCAAATCAGGCTGCCATGCCATAACGGCGGCTCCTTCATATCGGCCGATTCCGGAAACAGTAACCCAGCCTGGCACGCCGGTGCCGGAGGATTTGGAGAACTCGGCAGCGGGTATGGACACAGAGCCGTCGGACTCCACATAACCGGTAAAGGCTTCCGGCAGGGCAAGCAACTCCTCCACCCGGACCAATACCGGAACCGCCGTGCCGTTCCGATGGTCATGCACCGTCATTACCGCTTCCTTCCCGGCGTGTTGGCCGGGATCAAGCACCGTCACCAGAATCCGCTTTTCCGCCTGCACAACGCCTTCCGCTTCCGAAACGGTGATCCATTCCACTCCGGCTTCCACCGCAATGGAGAAGGGAATGCTGCCTGTGCCCTGGTTGCCCAGCTCGATCCACTTCTGCTTTCGTCCGTAAGGGAAGAAGGAAAGTCTGTCCTCTTCATTCCACAGTTTGACCTGCATCCCGCTTCCTTCAATGCGCAAGGCAGGTTTCCGGGCGGGGAACATGGCGGTGGGCGGAGGCGGGAAGCTCTCCGGTGTCATGATGCCATCCCATTTGCCGCCGGACATAATTTTATTGTAGAAATGGATCATGCTCCGCTTGCAATCCGACATACCGGCGGAGAGCTCCGAGTATCTATCGGCTGCCTGCATGTTTCCGCGTTCATACGAAAGCACACTCCGGTCCGCATAATAGAATTCCAGATTGGTATAATAGGAGGCATGGATTTTCATCAGGAACAGCTGGAAGAAGGCATCCCGCTCCTCCGTTGGCAGGCGCTCCAGAATGGCGTTCCCCCGCCGGAAAACCTCCTCCAGCCGCTGGGCTCTGCGGCCCGCTTCGTCCCCGTAAGCGGTTTGGGAGAATACGTCCGAGTTCATATGCTCGATCTTGCGAACGTCAGTGGCTTGGGCAAAAATCTCATAAAGCTCCGCGGCCTCCGCTCCGTGCTGCCCGGAAAAGTTGGTGTCGATCCAGTGTTTGGTGAACTGGAACGTATCCTTGGTTATGCCCGTCTCCTTGCCCGCTTCCCACCCGTACCGCAGGAAATATTCCATGTCCTGCTCAACAGGCTTCAACCCCCCGATATTCAGCACCCACAGCTTGCGGATACCGGACTCATAGGATTTTTTGAGCTCATTTCCCGTGTGGGCCAAGGGCATGGAGCTGATAAACAAATAGCTCATGGCCGAGCCCGGATGGGCCCAGTAGGAGCAGTGGAAATACAGGCCATTGCCTCCCTCGCGGCTCCGTTCCGCCTCATTGGGATAGCGCCGCATATGCCCGAAATTATCATTGGCCCAGACCAGAGTCATGTCCTCGGGCAGCTCCAGGCCTTGGTCATACAGCTTCAGCACCTCTTTATAAGGGATGAAGGTTTTCAGCGCATCGTCTGCTTTCTTTTGCCCCAGCACATCCGTCAGGATCTGCTTCTGGTCCCGGATCACCTGGCCTAGCAGGCGGACCTTGGCCTCCACCTTTTCCTCCTCGGAAAGAGACGGATCCCCGTTAATCGCCTGCGTCACAAATCCGCTGTCGTGAATGCCCCGCATCCCCATGGTAAAGCTCACTTCATAATACTGGTTCGTCTCCACACTCTCCCGCCAGTATTCCTGGAGGATTTCCCGGTTCCGGCCTTCAATGGAATAGTCGTAGACGGCATCGGTGTAGCCTTTGGCTGCAATCCACGGGCTCCATTCATTCTGGTTGCTGCGCAACAGCATGTCACAGTGGGAGGTGCCCACCACAATCCCCATTCGCTCCGCAAGGGCGCCATTCTCCGGATTTCCGTTAAAATAATTCACGTGCATAGCTGGCCAAATATAGTTGGCCTTCAGGCGGAGCAGCAGCTCGAACATCCGGCTGTAGGTATACGGACCGATGGTGCCGTCCGGCGTATGGAGCTTGGCCCAATCCTCCAGCTCCTCCTCGTCGTTAATGAAGATGCCCCGGTATTGAACAGAGGGCCAATCCGTCTTGCAGAGATCAGCCGGAATGCAGTAAGTTTCCTTGGTTTTGACCGGCACATCCGCCCAATAATACCAGGGGGATACACCCATAGCCTCACACAGGTCATACATCCCGTAGATAGCGCCGCGTCTGTCCGTTCCGAGAATGTAGAGCATCCCGTCCCGGACCTCCTGCAGGTAAGCCTCCCAACGCCAGGCGCCATCCTCCTGCTTCAGCTTGTCCGCGGACAAGCCTTTTTGGGCTATCACGGCCCCCAGTTCTCCGCCCGTACCGATGACAACCCGGCA
>JAEWAA010000264.1 GCA_023391955.1 Bacillota bacterium
GGAAGCACACAGCTTCAGGAAAAGGCCGTACAAGCAGCCAAACAAGCGGGCTACCAATTGTCCGTGCAGCCTGTGTCCGTCACCCTGGTCGTAGAATCAGGCGGTCAGAAGCAGGAGTTAGCTTTGAGCAGCGGTTATGCTTCCTTGACCCTGACTTACAGCGGACTGTTGAACAGCACCACAGCAACAGGCGTCAGAATTGACCCTGTAACCGGAGAAGCCAGCTTTGCTCCGGCTATCATCGAAACAGCCGGCGGCCGCACCCAGGTTACTGTGCTTCATAAGGGCGACGGAATTTACGCTGTGGCTCAAGGCTCCAAAACCTTCATCGACACTACAGGTCATTGGGCAAAACAGGATATTGAACTGCTTGCCTCCAAGCTCCTGATCCAGGGAACCGATACCTACAGCTACTCTCCTGACCAAGCCATTACGCGGGCAGAGTTTGCAGCACTTCTGGTCCGTTCCCTGGGATTGCAGGCTTCCGGCCAGGCAGCTAGCTTCACGGATGTTGCCTCCGGCGTCTGGTATGCGGAAGCAGTAGCTGCTGCTGCCGGTGCAGGCCTGATCGAAGGCTTCGACAACGGCGAGTTCCGTCCGGGCGCTAACATCTCCCGTGAGGAAATGGCGGTGATGGCGGCTCGGGCCGCCCGTTATGCGGGAGTGGATACCACCCTCTCCACACAGCCCGCCGGTTATACCGACAGCAGCAACGTCAGCGGTTGGGCTCAAACCTCTATGGCATGGGCCACGGAGAAGGGGATTATCCAAGGAACCGACGCCCAGCGTTTGGCTCCTCAGGATACCGCCACCCGCGCACAATCTGCCACCATTCTGAAGCGTGTGCTGCAAGCCATGAGCTTTATCAACTAGCGATTGTTTAGAAAAAACAGGCAGAAGGGGACGGCTTCCACTCTGCCTGTTTTTTGCTTGTCCGGTTTTTACATGCCATACTTATATCTATGATGCAACTATGAAAAAGGAGGCAGTTTGGATGAAACAGGCACAATTTGCCATTATCGGAGGCGCAGGCTTCCGGGCCCAGGCCTTCCTGCGGATTGCCCGGGCTTTGCCCGACCACTTTCGTGTAACCGGATTGGTAGTCCGTCAGGCGGAAAAAGGACTGGCCATGGAGGAGGAGTGGGGCATCCCCTCCTACCGGACCGTGGAGGAGCTGCTGGCTCAGGGACGCCCCGACTTTATCGTAGTATCTGCGGGGAAGGGAGCAGCGTCGGAAATTCTGCCTGATCTGGCAGAGCGGGGAATTCCGGTGCTGCTGGAGACACCTCCTGCCTCCGATCTGTCAGGGCTTCATCAGGTGCACGAACAGCTGATATTGCCGGGAGCAAGGGTTCAGGTGGCGGAGCAGTACCATCTGTCTCCCCTTCATGCGGCCAGGCTGGCTGTCATCGGTCAAGGAAGGCTGGGGAGGGTGACGGAGGCCACCGTTTCCATTTCGCAGTTTTATCATGCCATCAGCTTGCTGCGGAAATATTTGAACATCGGGTATGAAGATGCGGAAGTAACGGGCATGAGGTTTCTGTCACCGCAGATTGCCGGACCCGGCCGGGCAGGTGTACCGCAGGAGGAGAAGCTGGTGCAGCAGCCGCGGGACCTGGTGTGGTTCCATTTTGGCGACAGGCTGGGGATCTACGATTTTACCAAGGACCACCACCGCTCCTGGATCCGCTCCAATCATGTTTCGGTGCGGGGGGAACGGGGCGAGGTCACGGACCGGCGGCTGAATCTGCTGATTGATTACCAGACGCCGCTTCCTCTGGAGCTCAAGCGGGTCAACCGGGGTGAGGAGGAAAATTTGGAGGGGTATTTCCTGGAGGGTATTCTTGCCGGGGACAGCTACGCTTACCGGAATCCCTATACGCCGGCCAGGCTCCTGGACGATGAGCTGGCCATGGCCGCGTGCCTGACCCGGATGGCCGAATATGCCGCCGGAGGCGAAAGCTTCTACAGCCTGGCGGAGGCCTGCCAGGACACCTATCTTGGTTTCGTCGCCGAGGAGGCTATCCGTACCGGCAAAACCCAACGCACCGAACTGCAGCCGTGGGCTGAACGGTAAGCCGGATTTCGCCATCCTGCAAAAGTGCAGTTATTTCTAGCAGATTTCCTCTGCAGTGGACCCCAAATGCAAAAGTGCAGTTATTTTGGGCCAACTGGAGCATTTTCTGGGAATGTCCGCGGATTAACTGCACTTTTGCAGTTAAAGCGGCATAAAAGCCACTTTGGCGCAAAAATAGATGTATTTTTGCAGGATGGAGAAAGCGCGATTAGTAGGAACAAACTCATCCTTTCTTGGAAAAGGTAACTTTGAAGCATGCAGGAGACACAATTAGTGGAGCCGGCGCATCTTTTCGTGGAAAGGGTAACTTTGGAGGATAGGCGAAACACAATTGTAGTATTCAGGGGACACAACCAGTCGAGCCGGCCCATCCTCTCGTGTAAACGGCGAGCAGCAGCATTCAGGCGTCAACGATTCGTTTTTCCGTTAGCATCCAAGCGCTGAGCGAACGACAAAAAAGCAGGCGCTGCCTCCCGCCCTGAGCTGCGCCCCGCAGACAAGCACCTTTTGTTCAGGGTGCCTACCTGCCTGGCGTACAACAGCCCAGCGGGAAACGGTCCTGCTTCTTTTTTCGGCCTAAGCCTTATTGCCTCTCTTACACCGGTCCGTCGGGGCCGTCCAGCACATCCACCACACCTACGGCGATAGCGCCTACTGCAGCGGTATAAACCAGCCCCTTCACGCCATGCTTCAAAAGCTCCTTATCCTTGTCGGCGATGCCCTTGGCCACATTGCCGGCATTCTCCGCCATCCCGGTCAGCACCTGGCCGGTGCCCTTCACCGTCGCATTGACGGCTGCGCCCAGATCCTGCATCCCTTCCTGGCGGCGCGCCTCATCCCGGGCCAACAGGCCTGCAGCCGTATCCCAGGTGCCGCTGGCCAAGTCGCCTACCGTGCGTCCGGCGAAACGGCTGGTTTTCTCCACACCGTCGCCGATTTCCTTCACGAAATTGCTCCCGGTCAGCTCTCCGACCACCCGGACGGTGCCGCCCAGAACCAAACCGGTCAGCTCTCCGGCAGCGTTGCCGATCCCTTTTAACAAACGCATATGCGCGTCCCCCTCCATAGCCGTCCGTGCGGCAGCCTCGCCAGTCACGGGCATAATATTACTTAAGTATACGCACCGGATGGCCGCAGCGTTTCAGTTCTTTTCCGGCAGCTTTACGTCCGTTGGCAGAGGCGGCGGCGGAGCTGCGGGAACCGCGCATTGATGGGCGGCACCTCGGATGCGGCGGGCAGAGCCTCCTCCACCGCTTCCTCCTCCGGCTTAGACTGCAGCACCGGAGCAGGCAGCGGACAGAGCTTATACACCCGGGCCTCGTATGCCCGAAGCGGAAACCGGTCCACCTTTTCCTTCACGTCCACCGGATAATTGGCCAAAAGCAAATCGCAGCAATCATACCGGATATGCTCCGGCAGAACAAACTCCGTCTCCTGCGGGAAGAGATTGGCGACAATCAGCAGCACCACACTGTCCAGAGTCCGGGTGTAGGCGTAAATCTGCTTATCCTGGGGCAAAAGCAGATCGTAAACCCCATACACCGCAGCGGCACAATCCCGGCGCAGCTCAATCAGCTTCCGGTAATAATGATAGATGGAGTCCGGGTCCTGCAGCTGACTCTCCACATTGATGCCCGTATAGTTGGGATTCACCTTCAGCCACGGCGTTCCGGTGGTAAAGCCGGCATTCCCGCCGCTGCTCCACTGCATGGGCGTACGGGAGTTGTCCCGGCCGTTTTTCCAGATAATCTGCATCACCTCGGCGTGGCTTCTGCCTTTTTCCAGCTCGATGCGGTACAGATTCTTGATGGCTACGTCATTGTAATCGTCGATGGAGGCGAACTGGACATTGGTCATGCCGATTTCCTGCCCCTGATAAATAAACGGTGTCCCCTGCATCAAAAAATACATGGTCGCCAGCGCCTTGGCCGATTCCCGCCAATAGACGCTGTCGTCCCCCCACGTGGACACGGACCGGGGCTGGTCGTGATTTTCCAGGAACAGCGCGTTCCAGCCGTCCTTCTCCAGCCCCTTCTGCCAGCGGGTCAAGGTCCGCTTCAGGGAACGTAGATCCAGGCCGCCCTCCAGGCTTTTGCTCCACAGCCCCAAATGCTCAAACTGGAAAATCATATTAAACTTGCCGTGTTTGTCGCTGACCCACAGCCCGGCGTCGTTGGAGCTGCCCCCGTTGGCCTCCCCTACGGTCATAATATCGTAGCGGGCGAAGGTCTCCGCCTTGAGCTCCTCCAGAAAAGCATGGATACCCTGCCGGTTCCGGTGGCCCTCAAACGAAGGCACGTAACGCAGATTATTCGGGTTGGGGATATCCGGGAAACCCGGCGCTTTTTTGATGTGGGAGATGGCATCCACCCGGAAGCCGTCGATGCCCTTGTCCAGCCACCAGCGCACCATGTCGTACAGCTCGCGGCGCACCTCGGGATTCTCCCAGTTGAGATCGGGCTGGCGGGTGGAGAAAATATGCATGAAATATTGCCCGGTCAACGGGTCGAACTGCCAGGCGGGGCCGCCGAAGATGCTCTCCCAGTTGTTGGGTTCGGAGTCATTCCGGGAATCGGCCCAGATGTAATAGTCCCGCTTGGGATTGTCCCGGGAGGAACGGGCTTCGATGAACCACGGATGCTCATCGGAGGTATGGTTCAGCACCAGGTCCAGGATCAGCTTCATCCCGCGGGCATGAACCTCACGGAGCAGCTCGTCGAAATCCTCCATGGTCCCGTACTCTTCGGCCATAGCCTGGTAATCCGAGATGTCGTAGCCGTTGTCGTCATTGGGGGATTTGTAGGTGGGACAGATCCAAATCACATCAATCCCCAGTTCCTTCAGATAATCCAGCTTGGTCAAAATGCCCCGCAGGTCGCCGATTCCGTCTCCGTTGGCGTCCATAAAGCTGCGGGGGTAAATCTGGTATGCAACTGCTTCTTTCCACCATTTTTTATCCATCTTTATGTCACCTGCCTCTTCTTTTTTTACCCGGATCGGCTGGAAATGTTACAAATATTTTTTCATGGTGATATCCGTGGCGTGATAACCGGACTTTTCATACAGCGCCAAAGCCCGTCGGTTATGCGCAAAAACGTGGAGCCCCACCGACCTGGCGCCCAGCTCCTTCGCCTTTTCCTCCAGGGCCGCCATGGTGTCCTTGCCCAGCCCCCGGCCGCGCCATTCCTCATACAGGGTGATTTCGTAAAGAAACGCCTCCCGTTTGCCCGGATCCACGTAAAGCCAAATAAATCCGATTTGGGTGCCGCCCTCTTCTTCAATCAAATAAAGGTATTGGTCCTTGGTGGCGAGTCCGTCCGGCAGCAGCCGGGCATAAGCTTCCGTAGAGAATTGCTGGGCCTCCTCAGCCTTCCATGTACCGGCATCTACTTTGTCCTTTGCATAAACAGGAATCATATAGTCGAGAAATTTCTGAAGCTCACTTTCGTTCATGGGAGTCAACCTAACCAATCCAATCACACCTTCCAATTGAAGTTATTGTTCATAATTGTTCCAGATTGACGCATACTAACGTGGTCATTCTGCCCCGTAGGAGGTGAAATGCCATGTCCAGCAACATCGTACGCGAGGAAGCCCGCAAGATTCAGGAATCCTCCGGCAAGCTCCAGCACATGACCACCGAAAGCGACATCAAGAACGAGCTGGAGAAAATCCGCCAATACTGCACTGCCATCGAAGCCCGCATTTAAGCGGAGGCGCTTTTGCCGCCGCGTACTTGCCTCGACCCGAAGCCCCGAAGCCGGAACGGAACCCGGCTGCCGGGGCTTTTCTCTTCGGGGAGGACACGCAACTAAGCCCACCCCACCGCATAGAGTATACAATCATGTTCGTTAGAGAAAGGGTGAGGCAACCGTGTGCGGAATTACCGGATGGCTGAATTGGCAAAAAAACCTTACGCAATTTCCCGATGTGCTGGAGGCCATGACGGAGACGCTGGCTCCCCGGGGACCCGATGCTGCAGGCTCTTGGATCAACCACTACTGCGCTCTGGGGCACAGACGGCTTTCCGTCATGGACCCGGCGAATGGCGCGCAGCCTATGGTCCGGGTATTTGGTGAGGACACGTATTCCATCGTATATAACGGCGAGCTGTATAATGCCCCCGAGCTCAAAAAAGAGCTGGAGGGGCGCGGCCATGTTTTCCGGACCACCTGCGATACGGAGGTACTTCTGGTTGCCTTTATTGAATGGGGCCGGAGCTGTGTGGACCGGTTCAACGGGATTTTTGCCTTCGCCGTGTGGAGCGATAAGGACGAGGCTCTGTATCTTGTGCGGGACCGGCTGGGCGTCAAGCCGCTGTTCTATTCCTACCGGGACGGGGAGCTGTTGTTCGGCTCCGAGCCCAAGGCGATCCTGGCC
>JAEWAA010000285.1 GCA_023391955.1 Bacillota bacterium
CGTATGCAGGAAGCTGACCAGGAACAGGGCGACGAAAAAAGCAGCCATCACCGTAAGCTTCCGCCTCAGAGCAAAGGAAATGGAGTAAATCCGGTTGGGGATTGGCGTTCTCCATGCTTCCTGCTGGTAAATCCGCTTCATTACCTGATCCGTCACCATCGGGGCGCTGTAAAGGACAGGCTCGGTTTCCTCCTGGGACAGCCGGATCAAATCGGCGCTTTCTTCCCAGATACGGAATTCTTCCCTGCAGGATTCACACTGCCGGATATGCTCATCCACGGCAATGCGTTCCTCGTCTCCCTCTGGCAGGTCAAAGTAAATCCCCAGCCGTTCTTGAATATCTTCGCATTTCATCGTTGATTCATCCCCTCAACCTCTTCAAAGATCGGATCCGAAAAGTATGGCTCCAGCTGAAGCTTCACACTGGCCCTGGCCCGGAAAAGCAGCGACTTCACGGCACTGACAGTCTGGCCCAGGATATTGGCGATCTCCTGGTAATCCATCTGCTCGTATTCCCGGAGGATCAGCGCAGAACGCTGCTTCTCCGGCAGATTGTTGATGGCCTCCCGGACCATGCTTACCTTCTCGTTCTTGAGCATGCTCTGCTCAGGCATGGTGTCCAACGGCGCACGGGGCACATGGCCCGACTCATCCAGGGACACCCGGACAACCTTCTGCTTCCGTAGCTCGCTTAACACCGTATTGCGGGCAATGGTGTACAGCCAGGTGGAAAAGGAGGCATCCACCTCCCGGAAGGTCTGCAGACTGCGGTAAGCTTTATAAAAGGTCTCCTGGCACAAATCATCAGCCATGATTTCCATATGGGCACTCTTCAACATGTGGAATACGAAGGCGAGTATCTTACGCTCGTAACGACGCATCAGTTCAGCATACAGTTCCACATTGCCGTCTTTAATTTCTCGGATTAACTGGGAATCGGTCATTACAAGCAACCCTCCTTGCTTGCATCCGCCCCAGGTTTTGGCTTCACACATAAATACCCCTGGCGCGGAAAAAAGTTGCGCTAGCTTCTATAAAAACCTTTATCTATGTAAGGTATGGACGAATTTTTGGAAACATGACATCAGAAAAGGAACGCTGTGCAATTCCTTGCAACAATAATTCTAGATGAGGGGTCAAAACTCCTGCTAGTTTCGACAAAAAAGTACATGCCACACAAAACTCCCTCAATTTGGAAACGGACACCCCTAAAATAGCTCTCTATCTATACGTAAGCAGGAAGCAATAGGGTGCAATCCCAGAACATTTTCGATATCAAATTCCGGGAAAGGTTCCCTTTATGGGGTCCATACCCGACTAAGGCAAAAAAAAAACCGCCATTCACATGGCGGGTGCACATTGTGCAATTCGGATAGGAGTGGAGAGAAACCATACTGTACTTTTATTATATGTATCCGTTTTCAATCTGTCAACCCTTTTTTGAAAACGATTCCTTTTTATTTGGCAGCGCTACCCTCTACCCTTCCGCCAGGAAAAAAGCTCTTCCGGCAGAGTCATCCGGAGGAGCTTCCTTTGGGATTACATGTGTATCTGGTATTGGGGCTTCAGCAGCTCCACGGCACGGTCCTGATCCGCTTGGTTGCGGAAGCTCAGCCTCAGGATACCCGGCACATCGGCACGGCTTTCGATAATTTGAATATTGCTCAGATTGACCTTCTGGTCGCCTAAGATAGAGGCGATTTGCGCGATAATGCCCGGATGGTCAGGCACATCCACATATACATCATACAGCGAGGTCAGCACACCCTTGCGGCGCTCCGGCAGCCGGCTGCGGAATTCCCTGGCTGAGCTGAAGGCATTCTCGATCCCGTCGCCGTCCTCATACTCCAGCATCTGCGCAAACCGGTCCATCTCCAGCCCCCAGTCCTTCAATAGACGCAGCACCACCCGGCGGTTGTTCAACAGAATGTCCCGCCAGATGCCAGGTTCGCTGGACGCAATCCGGGTAATATCCCGAAAGCCGCCCGCGGCGAGTGACTCATACAAGGAGTCCTCCCGGTTATAACCGGCGATCTGGTTCACCAGCGCCACAGCAATAATGTGAGGCAGGTGGCTGATGGCCCCTACAATATCGTCATGCTGCCGGGCATCCACACGGACAATCTGGGCCTTGGTCAGCCGGAGCAGCTCCTCCAGGCGGCCGTAAACCTCCTCAGGGACCTGCGCGGAGGGAGTCAGCACATAGAAGGCATTTTCGTAGAGATAGGACGAAGCCGCCTCCACCCCGGAGCGCTCCGAACCGGCCATGGGATGGCCCCCGATAAACCAGGCGCCCTTCCAATCCAGGCGCGCAGCGGTTTCCGCTACCGAGCCTTTGGTGCTGCCTACATCGGTGATGATGCAGCCGGGCTTCAAATCGAAGGTTTGCAGCTCCAAGAGATACTCCTCCAGATTGCCCACGGGGACACACAGGAAAATAAAGTCCGCCCCCTCCGCCGCCTCCCGCATGGAGGTGGTTGCCGAATCCACCACTTCGCGCTTCAGATACTTATCCACGGAGGCCTGGCTCCGGGAATGGCCGACAACGTGGAGACCGGGTTTGCCCTTGAAGCACAATGCCAAGGAACCGCCCATCAGGCCTACGCCGAAAATCGTGATTTTGGTCATGGAGCCGCCTCCAATTCCGGAACTTCCGCCAGAGTCTCTTCCAATGCGGCAATAAAGCCTTCGTTCTGCTGACGGCTTCCTACGGTCACACGGATCATCGTAGGGAAATCCAGCTTATGGCCGCCGCGGATGATGTAGCCTTTCCTCAGAAGCGAATCGAATACATCGCCTGCAGGCCGTTTCAGCTCCGCCATAATGAAATTGCCGTAAGCCGGCAGCCAGGACAGCCCTAACCGGTCAAACTCAGCCGTCAGGTATTCCAGCCCTTCCCTGTTCCGCTCCTTGCACTCCTCCACAAAAGCCTGATCGGCCAATGCGGCTTTGGCGGCCACCTGGGCGAAGCGTGTGGTGTTGAAGGGCTCCCGCACCAGATTGATCGTCCTGATCACATCGGGATGGCCAATGCCGTAGCCGATGCGCATGGAGGCCAAGCCGTAGATCTTGGAAAAGGTCCGGAGCAGGATCACATTGGCATGCTCCTCCAGCAGCTTCAGACCATCGTGATAATCCGGGCTGGTAACATATTCGGCATAAGCTTCATCTAACACCACCAAGGCGGTGGAAGGAACTTTCTCCAGGAACGCCTTCAGCTCCCGGTGGGTAACCATGGTTCCTGTGGGATTATTGGGATTGCAGATCCAGACCAGTTTGGTCTTCGGGGTAACCTTAGCCAGCATGGCGTCCAGATCATAGGTGTTGTTCTTCAGTGGCACCTCGTGAATGATGGCATTCTCAATTTCAGCGTTATGCTTGTATTGCCCGAAGGTATGGGTGGACATCACCGTTTCGTCCCCCGGTACCAGGTATGCCCGGGCAAGCATGAGGATCACTTCGTCGGAGCCTGCTCCGAAAATAATCTGATCCGTTCCCACTCCCCAGAAGGCGGCTACCGCCTCCGTCAGCTCCACAGCGCCTCCGTCGGGATACAGGCTCATATGCTCCATTTCACGGATAAGCGCATCCTTGACGGCAGGAGACGAACCAAAGGGATTTTCGTTGGAGGCCAGCTTGGTCACCTCGGTCAATCCCAGCTCCCGTTTCACTTCTTCTATAGGCTTGCCGGGCTGGTAAACCGGCAAATGGACAATATTCGGCTTTGGCTGCATGGTTGTTCAACACCCCGTCTTTTTTATGATCTGTATGCTTTTGGGGAAATCCGCCAAGCGGATCAGCTGTAAGCTTTCGCCATCCAGAGCAGATCCCATATACACGGCAAGGCTTGCAACAGAAGGAGCCTTTTCGCGCTTTAAAGCAGGTATGCCTCTAATTGTCGCACAAGGCATGCCGGAATGTAAATAGAAAATGTAATCAGATAGGAACGTTACTCCCAACCTCTTCCGAAATGCAAAAGTGCAGTTATTTGATAAACAAATCTTCGTTTTTAGGGTCTATCCTGCTAAAGTGCAGTTATATTCGTCAAATGGGAGCAAGATGTATCCCGCAGCAGAAAATAGATGCACTTTTGCATTTGGAAAGCAGGAAGAGGCGGAATTCCGGCAGAATAGATGCACTTTTGCATCATAAGGGTGGGTGGAAAGCTTACGGAGTGGCTCTCACCGCCGTTAGCCCTGGCATCTCCCCCTTGCACAAGCGCCGTTAGCCGTAACGGCAGCCCCTCCTCCCGGCCAAAACACAACAAGCCCCGGCCTTATCCAGGCCGGAGCACTTGTTACCCTTCCATTTAACCCTTCAGCTCCTGCACAAACTCCCGGATGCGGCCCAGACCCTGCTCCCGTGTACCGGCCTCCGCCAGCAGCGCTTCTGCTTCGCCAACCGTCCGCACAATGGCGCTGCCGACCACCACCCCGTCGCAAACCTTGCCGAAGCGCTCCACCTGCTCCCGGCTGGAGATGCCGAAGCCCACCGCCACCGGCAAGTCCGTGGACCGCTTCACATCGGCGATAAACTCCTCCACCCCGCCGAAGAACTGCGTCCGGGCTCCGGTTACGCCCAAGGAGGATACACAATAGATGAAGCCCTGGGCCGTTTCGGTAATCCGCTTGATCCGTTCCTTGGAGGTGGGTGCCACCAGAGGAATCAGATGGACGCCGTGGGCCTCGCAAAGCCCCCGTACCTCCTCGTTCTCCTCAAAAGGCAAATCAGGGATAATGGCGCCGTGAACGTCATTTTCCGCCAGCAGCTGGAAGAACCGGTCGAAGCCCAGCTGCAGCACGGGATTGTAATAGGTGAAGATGATAAAAGGCAGGCTGACCCCCTGTTTCCTGGCCCGTCCGGCTACTTGGATACAGTCCACGATGCTGACCTTGTGCCGGAGCGCCCGGGAGGAGGAGGCCTGGATAACAGGACCGTCCGCCAGCGGATCGGAATACGGAACCCCCAGCTCCACAATATCCGCCCCGGCCCGCTCCAGCTCCCGGAGAATGTCCACGGAGGTGTCCAGATCCGGGTCACCCACCGTAATAAACGGGATCAGCGTCAGCTTCCCTGCTGCCCGGTTTTGTTGAAACGCCGCATCAATCCCGTTCATTACAAGCCGCCTCCCAGATATTTCATAATCGATTCCACGTCTTTATCGCCGCGGCCGGACAGGCTGACGACAATAATTTCGTCCTTCTTCATACTTGGCGCCACCTTCATGGTTTGAGCGATGGCATGGGCGCTCTCCAGCGCAGGGATAACCCCTTCCAGCCGGCTCAACAGCTGCAGCGCCTCCAGCGCCTCCGCATCGCTAATCGGCACGTATTCGGCTCTTCCCGTATCCTTCAGGTACGAATGCTCCGGCCCTACACCCGGGTAGTCCAAACCAGCGGAGATGGAGTGGGCCTCCACCACCTGTCCGAATTCATCCTGCAGCAGGTAGCTTAAGGAGCCCTGGAAGACCCCATGGCTGCCCTTGGACATGGTCGCAGCATGTTTGTCGGTATCCACGCCCTTTCCTGCGGCTTCAACGCCCATCAGCCTCACGGATTCATCCTCCACGAAGGGATAAAAAATCCCCATGGCATTGCTGCCCCCGCCGACACACGCAATAACCAGATCAGGCAGACGGCCTTCCATCTCCTGGATCTGCGCTCTGGCCTCGTCGCCAATCACACGCTGGAAGTCCCGCACCATCATGGGATACGGATGCGGCCCCACCACACTGCCCAATATATAGAAGGTATCCTCCACATTGCTGACCCAATAGCGCAGTGCTTCATTTCCCGCGTCCTTCAGCGTCCGGGAGCCTGAGGTCACCGGTACTACCTCGGAGCCCAGCAGATTCATCCGGAAAACATTCAGCTGCTGGCGTTTGGTGTCCTCTTCTCCCATAAACACCTTACATTCCATCCCCAGCAAAGCAGCGATGGTTGCGGTAGCTACACCGTGCTGGCCTGCCCCGGTTTCGGCGATGACCTTCTTTTTGCCCATACGTTTGGCGAGGAGCCCTTGTCCAATGGTGTTGTTGATCTTATGCGCGCCGGTATGGTTCAGATCCTCGCGCTTCAGATAAATTTTGGCGCCGCCCAGATGCTCCGTCAGCCGTTCCGCATAATACAAATTGGTGGGGCGTCCGGAATAATGCTTCAACAGCCCGTTC
>JAEWAA010000310.1 GCA_023391955.1 Bacillota bacterium
GAGGGGGAGTGGAGCCGTCTGGTTTCCATCTTCGAAAATCCGACTCTCCAAATGGCCAGCTTCACCATCACAGAAAAAGGCTATGCCATTACCGGTCCGGACGGCGCTTATCTGGGGATTGTCGCTCAGGATCTGGAGAAGGGTCCGGATGAAGCTGTCCATATCATGAGTGTGGTGACCGCGCTGGCTTATAAGCGCTACCTGAAGGGCGGTTACCCCATGACCTTCGTCAGTATGGATAACTGCTCCCATAACGGGGATAAGCTGAAGAAAAGTATGGTGACAGTGGCTGAGGAATGGGCCAAACGCGGACTGGTGGAGGAGGGTTTTGCCGCTTATCTGCAGGATAGAAGCCGGATTGCATTCCCTCTGTCCATGATTGACAAGATTACGCCTCGCCCTTCGGAAAAGGTCCAGGAAGCGCTGCTGGCCCAAGGTATCGGCGGTATGGATACCGTTGTGACGTCCAAGAATACGTATACGGCGCCTTTTGTCAACGCCGAGATCAGTGAATATCTGGTTATTGAGGATACCTTCACCAACGGCCGCCCTCCGCTGGAGGATGCCGGTGTTTTGTTTACCGACCGGGACACCGTGAACAAGGTGGAAACCATGAAGGTCACCACCTGCCTTAATCCCCTGCATACCGCTCTGGCCGTATCCGGCTGTCTCATGGGCTACACCCTGATTGCCGATGAAATGAAGGATCCGGTGCTGCATAAGCTTGTGGAAATCATCGGCTACAAGGAAGGGCTTCCCGTGGTGGTGAATCCGGGCATTCTGAATCCGGAAACCTTCCTGGGTGAAGTTATTTATGAACGGTTCGCCAACCCGTTTATCCCCGATACGCCGCAGCGGATCGCCACGGACACCTCCCAGAAGGTGGGTATCCGGTTCGGGGAGACCATCAAGTCCTATATGCGCCGTGAGGATCTGGACCCATCCACGCTGACTGCCATTCCGGTAGCTATTGCAGCGTGGTGCCGTTACCTGCTGGGTGTGGATGATGCGGGCAAATCCTTCACCTTAAGCCCTGATCCGCTGCTTGCCGACCTGCAAACCAAGCTTCAGGGAACCGCATTGGGAGACAAAACATCTAACGTACGGGCTATTCTTGAGAATGTGCAAATCTTCGGCGTGTCCCTGGAGGAAGCCGGATTGACTGCCAAAATCGAAGGAATGTTCCATGAGATGCTGGCCGGTCCCGGTGCAGTCCGCAGTACCATCGCCAAATATGTAGAAGTATAAAAGTAGCTCTCCCCCAACTTATTATTCTTCCGTGATGCGCTGGAATGCGTGCTGTGGACGGCTTTTGGGGGAGTTTTTGTATTCTGCAGCAATTCAGGAGGGAACAGGAATGGCTCAACCAACCGTACAAACGGTTATCGACGCATTAATCGCGCCTGTAGGCCAGCTGGAGCAAACGGTGGACACCTTGAAGTGCGGAGACCCGTCCATGCCGGTAACCGGGATTGTTACCACCTTTATGCCTACACAGCGTGTGCTCGAGGAGGCCCTAGAACGGAAGGCCAATCTGGTCATTGCCCATGAGGGTTTGTTTTTTGCCCATCATGATG
Source organism: Bacillota bacterium (assembly GCA_023391955.1). Lineage (GTDB taxonomy): Bacteria > Bacillota > Bacilli > Paenibacillales > NBRC-103111 > Paenibacillus_AR. The sequence goes on from JAEWAA010000310.1 coordinate 1,578, forward strand.
AGGCGGGGGAAGCCAGAGGCGGGGAGGTATACCGGGTCAAAAAACAATTTTTGGAGGAGTCCGGCATTGCCGTATTCCGGTTCCACGACTATCCCCACCGCTATAAGCCTGATGCCATTACCGAAGGGCTGATCCGGGAGCTGGAATGGGGGGCTTATGTCCGCAAGCATGAGCCAGTGGCATCGCTGTTGGAGCTTCCGCGAGCCACCCTGCGGGAGATTGTCGGGTATGTGAAAGAAAAGCTGGACATACCCCATGTGCGGTATATGGGTGATCCCGACATGCTGCTGACCCGTGTTGGGGTTTTGGTCGGTTACCGCGGCGGCGCCGCTACGGCTGTCACTTTATTCGAACAGGAGCAGGTTGAACTGATGATCTACGGCGAAGGTCCGGAGTGGGAGACCCCGGAATATGTCCGGGACGCGCTTCATCAGGGACGGTGCAGAGCCCTTATTGTGCTGGGCCATGCCGAAAGCGAAGAGCCTGGAATGAAGGCGCTTGCACGGAATCTGTCGGAGCAGTATCCGGGTTTACCGGTGCATCATATCCGGCAGCAGGGCCTGTTTCATTTTGACTAACCTGGGGGTGGAAGGGGCATGAACCAAATCACGCTATTTAATGATGGCTGGGATTTTGCAAAAAGCGGTTTAAACACGGTTGGCTGGAACGGCTTAACCTTTGCACCTGTGGATTTGCCTCATGATTGGCTCATCTATGATACACTCCAGCTGTATGAGAACAGCATTGGGTGGTACCGGCGGACCCTTGAATGCTCCCGGGAGGAGCTGGCGGAAAACCGGCTGTGGCTTGCTTTTGAAGGCGTGTATATGGACTCTTCCGTATATGTGAACGGAAGTCTGGTGGGGGAGTGGAAATACGGCTATTCCTCCTTCGAATTTGATATTACGGCGGCACTTACCGAAGGCAGCAATGAGATTGTTGTAAAGGTGGTGCACCAGAGCCCCAACAGCAGATGGTATTCCGGTGCGGGCATCTACCGCAATGTCTGGTTGAAAACCCGGTCGGCCAGCTTTATTGCCACAGATGGTGTTTATATTCACACGCAGAAGTCGGATGCCGGCTGGACGCTTGAGGTGGAGACGGAATTTGGCGAAGAGGATGGGCTGGAGCTAGTACATACCCTTATGTATAAAGGGGAAGTTTTGGTGACAAGCACGGCTGCTGCTGTTTCGCTGAAAGAGGGACTGACGGTGAACCGGCAAATTCTGCAGGTGGAGCAGCCTCTGCTTTGGAGCCTGGACCAGCCCCATCTGTACAAGCTGGTTACGGTTTTGCGCCGGGCGGCGTCTGGGGAGGAGATCGAGGAGGTCATCAATCCGGTGGGATTCCGCCAGATACAAATGGACCCCGAGCAGGGATTCAGTCTGAACGGTACCCGGATGAAGCTGAACGGGACCTGTGAGCATCATGATTTTGGGGCGTTGGGTGCCGTCTTCAATAAAGCGGCCGCACGGCGCAGGTTCCGGATATTGAAGGAGATGGGGGTCAACGCCATACGTACCGCCCATAATATGCCTGCCCCGGAGCTGATGGAGCTGGCGGATGAAATGGGGCTGCTGGTGGTTTCGGAATCCTTCGATATGTGGGAACGAAGCAAAACCCCCTATGATTACGGACGGTTCTTCCCGGAATGGTCGGCGGCCGACGTAAGAAGCTGGGTACGGCGGGACCGGAATCACCCCAGCCTGCTCATGTGGTGCATCGGCAATGAAATCTACGATACCCATGCGGATGAACGGGGCCAGTTCGTTACACGGCAGCTAATGGAGCAGGTTCGGCTGCATGATCCCAAAGGAAATGCCCCCATCACTATCGGCTCCAATTATATGCCCTGGGAAAATGCCCAAAAATGCGCGGACATTGTGAAGCTGGCGGGCTACAATTACGCAGAAAAATATTATGGGAAGCATCATGAGGAGCATCCGGACTGGATCATCTACGGCAGCGAAACCTCCTCCGTGGTCCAAAGCAGGGGCATTTACCGCTTTCCGGTGGAGCGTTCTGTACTTGCGGATGATGATGAGCAATGCTCCGCTTTAGGCAACAGTCCAACCAGCTGGGGCGCCAAGTCGCCGGAGGCCTGCATTATTGCCGACCGGGATACACCCTTTTCCCTGGGGCAATTTATCTGGAGCGGCTTCGACTATATCGGGGAGCCTACCCCCTATCATACGAAGAACTCTTATTTTGGGCAGATCGATACGGCAACTTTTCCCAAGGATTCCTATTATCTGTATCAGGCGGAATGGACGGATTACAAAACCAAGCCGATGGTGCATCTGTATCCGTATTGGGACTTCAACCCCGGTCAACTAATTGATGTATGTGCCGTGTCCAATGCTCCACGGATCGAGCTCCGGTTCAACGGGGAGACAGTCGGCTTCCATGATATCGACCATGTGCACGGTACGAAGCTTGTTGGTAGGTGGAAGCTGCCCTACCGGGAGGGGGTCCTGACCGCTCTGGCTTATGATGAAGCGGGGCGGGTGATTGCCACCGCCAGCCAGTCCTCCTTCGGAGACGCATCCAGGATCAGGCTGACACCGGATAAGCTGACGATGCAGGCGGACGGAACCGACCTTATTTTTGTGGAGATTGCCATGGAGGATGAAGTGGGCCGTCCAGTGGAGAATGCCAACAACCGGGTCCAGGTTGAGGTTTCCGGTGCCGGAAGGCTGCTGGGGCTGGACAATGGAGACAGTACGGATTATGACCCTTACAAGGGTTTGAGCCGAAGACTGTTCAGCGGCAAGCTGATGGCAGTGATCGGAGCAACTTTAACCCCTGGCGGCATAATGGTTAGGGTTTCCTCTACCGGTATGGAAAGCCGGACTCTGGAGCTGGAGGCGTTGCCGTTACGGTTGGCGGTGGGAGGTTTGTCCGCCAATATAGGCAATGAGGATGTAGCTCTGGTGACCGGACGGGCAGATGAAATCCCCCTCCGCAAGATCCAGCTGGAGAGCGACGATGGCCAGGAGCTTGATGCTTCCCGCAAGCAGGTCACGGTGCAGGCCAGGCTGTATCCCCCGGATACCTCCTACACGGAGGTGGAGTGGAGTGTGGTGGACGACGCGGGCATCAAGTCCAATATTGCCCGAGTGGAAGGCAAGGGCCATACCGCCGTTTTGACTGCGTTGGGTGACGGCAGCTTCCGGGTGCGCTGCACCAGCCGCAACGGCACGGACCGTATCAAGCTGATCTCGCAATTGGAATTCCGGGTCAGCGGAATCGGCACCGCCTACTTGGATCCGTACGGCTTTGTCTCTGCCGGGTTGTATGATTACAGCAAAGGGGAAATCAGCAACGGGAACGAGCGGGGAGTGGCCACCAGCCGCGAGCTGGAAACCCAGGTGGGCTTTCATAATATCGACTTTGGACCTTATGGTTCGGATACGATCACCCTTCCCATCTTTGCCTTGTCCAGTGAAGAATACCCCCTGCAAATCTGGGAGGGAATGCCTGGGGAGGAGGGAAGCTTGCTGGTGGCGGATGTGGTCTACCAAAAACCCTCCAAGTGGAATACATACCAGGAGGAAACCTTCAAGCTCTCCAAACGGCTATCCGGGATTACCTCCCTGGCGTTTGTGGTACGGCAAAAGATCCACCTGAAAGGTTTTTCTTTTACCCGCCAAAACCGGGCCTTCGAAGTGAATCCCGCCACGGAAAACGACCGGATTTATGGGGATCACTTCAGCTGTACCACGGATGCTGTGGAAGAGATCGGGAACAATGTTTCGCTGGAGTATGACGGGATGGACTTCGGCAGCACGGGAGCGTCCCGGCTGGTGGTGTATGGCAGATCCCCCATTGACAAAAATACCATTCGTATCCGGTTTGAGCACGAGGAAGGCGAGAGCCAGCAGCTGGTTGAATTTACCCGGTCTGAAGGGTATGAGGAACGAAGCTTCGTTTTGGAGCCTGTAGCCGGTGTTCAGAAGGTCACCTTTATATTTCTGCCGGGGTCCCGGTTTGATTTTGGCTGGTTCCGTTTCGAGTAAAGGGCATTTTTCCTCCAACTACGGTATAATGGCCTCTATATGAAGGATAGGATGAGGATGGAATGGGGGAAATAACCGTGAAAATGGTATGTCTCGGCGACAGCTTTACCCGCGGCTTCAAAATCAAGGCAAACGAGGCTTGGGTTTCTCTTCTTGAGGAAAGGCCCGGCTGGGAGGTTCTGAATATGGGAATCAACGGTGATTCCTCCGCAGGCATGCTGTCCCGCTTCCGTCAGGATGTGATCGACGCGGCGCCAGCC
>JAEWAA010000449.1 GCA_023391955.1 Bacillota bacterium
TCACCCGGGTTGCGGATGGTGTACCGTTCCTCCGGCGCCGAGCGGGATAATCTTCTGCCCAGCTCAACCCCCGCTTGAATCTGCATGGCTTTGGCGGGACCGACGCCTTTAATAGCCGTCAGCTGCTCAATGCGCATTTCATTCAAACCCTTCAGGCTTCCCGCCTCCCGGAGCACCCGTTCGGCCAGCCGGACCACCGACTCCGCCACCGTACCCGTACGCAGCAGAATCGCCAGCAGTTCCGCACTGCTTAATGCCTGCACCCCATAATGAAGCATCCGCTCCCGGGGCCGTTCACCCGCAGGTGTATCCCGCAGAATCATATCTAAAGAACCCATTGTCCCACTCCTCTAATGATAATAGGGACACGGGTTCTTCCCGATGCCGCATGACAAGCACATGCAGAATTCATTATAGCACGTTTTGGCAGCAAAAACCGCGTCTTCCAAAAAAGAAGGGAGCCTTTTCCATCCCTACTTTTTGGCGATCCGCTGCTTGACGGTGGAAACCAGATGCTCTGCTGCCGCGAGCGGATGATACAGCATAATCCGGGGGCCGGAATAACGCATAACCGTCCTGATCTGTGCCCGCATTTCCTTGTTATAGCAATGGATAGGGCAATGCTTGCAGAACGGCTTCTCCGAACCGAACCGGCAATGCTCCAGCCGCTTCCCCGCATATTCCAAAAGCGCCGCACATTCGGGGCAAAGCTGTCCCTTGCCGTGCCCGCTTCCCCGGCAGTAGATGGCAATCATTTTATGTACAATCTCTTTTTCCTTGGCAATTTGGGTTTTGGGCATGTGAAATAAACCTTTCCTATACTATGATAAATTACATCCAATGAACTGCAGCCAATGAACTACAGCCATTTTATCATCAAATTCTTTTTATTTCACCGCACATCCAGCCGTCCCCAACCGTTAATCATGATGAAAGGAGGGTATCCGGTGCCGGCCGACATCAAGGAACAGTACGACAAAATTTATCGCTATTGCTATTACAAGGTCGGCAACGCCGCTGTGGCGGAGGATCTGACCCAGGACACCTTTCTCAAATATTTCGCCCACAATTCTTATCTGGAACGCGGCAAACAAATGGCCTATCTGTATACCATCGCGCGCAATGTCTGCGTGGATGCTTACCGGCGCAAAAAACCGGAGCCATTGACGGAAGAGCTGCCGGATACCCGTGCTATGGAGCAGCTGGAGCTGAAAATTACGGTACGCCAAGCTTTGGATACGCTGCCGGAGCAGGAGCGTGAGCTGATGTTCTTACGGTACGTTAACGGACTGTCCGTCGGGGAAGCAGCGGCTGTCCTGGGGATGTCCCGGTTTGCCGTATACCGCAGAACCAGTGCCGCCCTGGCCGCTCTGAAAACCCTGCTCCACGAGGAGGATTTTTATGAATAAGCAATGGAAAAAAGCGCTGCGGGATGCTTTTGAGGCTCCGGCGCCCAGAGACAAGGAGCGGTTCCTGCAGACTCTCCAGTATCCGAAAATCACCTTCCGGGAATTTTTCTTCAGCCAGTTGGGCTATATCCGCAAGCGGGTTTGGGCGTTTGCCTTTATGACCGTCCTGTTGGGCTGGTTTGTTTCCTTCTCCACTCCTGCCGCCAGCTATTGGAGGACGGAGGCGGATGCCCTCTGGATCATCTCCGCCATTCTGCCGCTGATGGCACTCTTAACCACCACGGAGCTGTTCCGCTCAGCCTTTCACCGGATGGCAGAACTGGAGATGGGCTGCCGCTTCAGCCTGCCGCAGATTATCCTGGCCCGTGCGGCGATTCTGGGCGCTGCCAACTTTGCATTATTCACACTGGTCCTCGCCTTTGTGAATCATGTGACGCCCATTGGCTTGCTGCGGACGGCTCTGTATCTGCTGGTGCCTTATCTCATGACCTGCGGGGTTTGCTTCTGGATCTTAAACCGGTGGCATGGCCGCGAAAGCCTTCCGGCCTGTGCGGCAGCCGCCTGCATCATCAGCCTGACGGACGCCGTGTTCAGCAATACGATGCAGCTTTTTTATGCGGAGACCAGCCTTATGTACTGGGTTGGACTGTTTGCCGCCAGTATCCTTGTGGTCACCCGCCAGCTTACGCATGTGCTTAAACAAACGGAGGAGAGAACATGGAGCTCATTCTTGACCGAATAACCAAACACTATGGCAGCAAAATCGCCAACGACCGGATTTCCCTTGTGCTCCGGCCCGGCGTGTACGGCTTATTGGGCGCCAACGGTGCAGGCAAAACCACTATAATGCGCATGATGTGCGGTGTCCTGTCCCCCACCTCGGGTTCCATCACCTATGGCGGAACCGATGTCAGCCATGAGGATTACCGGGATGCGCTGGGATATCTGCCCCAGGATTTCGGGTATTATCCGGAATTCTCCGCCTTGGATTTCCTGCTCTACATCGCCACCCTGAAGGGCCTGCCGAAAACACGCGCCAAAGAAAAAGCGCGGGAGCTGCTGGAGTTGGTTGCCCTGGAGCAGGAGGCCAAAAAGAAAATCAGAACCTTTTCCGGCGGGATGAAGCAGCGGTTGGGCATTGCCCAGGCATTGCTAAACGATCCGCGCATTCTGGTGCTGGACGAACCTACGGCCGGTCTTGACCCCAAGGAGCGGGTACGCTTCCGCAATCTGATTTCCCGGCTGGGCAAGGACCGGATTGTGCTGCTGTCCACCCATATTGTTTCGGATGTGGAGCATATTGCGGATACCATCCTTCTTATGAAAAGCGGCCAGATCATCCATCAAGGCGGATTGGCCGAAATCGTAGAGCCCATACAGGGCAAGGTGTGGGAATGTATCGTGGGCCCGGAGGAGGCGGATGCGCCAGGAAACCGGCGGCATTCTCCTGCGGCTGGTCTGTGAAGGTAAACCTTGGGCTTCAGCCATGCCCGTCCAGGCGGGACTGGAGGATTTGTATCTTTATTATTTCAGCGAGGTGACGGCGGAATGAATCCCTTTTGGCGGTTAGCCGGTTTTGAATACAGGAAGATGCTCCGCAAAAAAAGCATTATCGTCGGCCTTATACTGGCCTTCCTCTTATCCCTTATTAACGGCTGGGGCATCCTGATCGGGAATCATTATATGAACGGGGAAGTGTTTGAGTCCAATTATGACGCCATGATCAAGGACCGGACCTATGCCCGCTCCTTGGCAGGACGCCCTGTCGACACGGAGCTGATCCTCGCCGCCTCCCAAGCCTATGCACAAATTCCCGGGAGCGCCCAGTATCAAAATACGGAGGCATACCAGACCTTCGCACGTCCCTACAGCGAAATCTATTCCCTTACCCGCACCATCTACAATACCGAATCCCGGCGCTTTAATATGGAGGATTTCCAGAAGCTGACCGAGGCGCAGGCCGGAAATTTCTACACCATCCGCGAAGAAAGACTGGCTCAGGTAATCGAGCAATCCCGGATGAGTGATCATGCCAAAAAAGAGGTGCTGGCCCTGGACAGCCAGGTGCAAACCCCCTTCATCTATTCCTATACCGACGGCTATACCCGAGTTTTTACCATGATGTACATCACCGGTCTGATTGCGGCCTTCTTCACAGCCATATGCACGGCGCCGTTATTCTCAGGCGAATATGCCTGCCGAGCCGACCAGCTGATCCTGACCTCCAAACACGGAAAAGGCCGGCTCATTGGGGCCAAGCTGTTTACAGGCTTCACTGCCGCAAGCGGCCTGGCCATAGCCTTCACCCTGATTTCCTATCTGCAATGTATGCTCACCTTCGGCTTTGACGGAGGGAACGCTCCTTTGCAGCTATATATGCCCATGTGCTCTTATCCGCTCACCTTGGGACAAACCGCTCTGCTCCTGTCTGCCAGCGTCCTCTGCGCTTGCCTGTTCACCGCTGCCGTTACTATGCTGCTCTCGGCCCGGTTCAGGAGTCCATTCGCAGTGATTGTCCTCACCGGCTTGCTGCTGTTGGTGCCGATGTTCACCAATGTCTCCGAAGCCAATACCCTGCTGTACAATCTGGTCCATCTGCTGCCCACAAACATGCTGGTCTTCAAGAACATTACCTCTCTGATCCAATACGAGTTTCTCGGCCTGGTCCTGCGCCCCTATGTGTTCCTGCCCTTGTTCGGAGCAGCCGTCAGTGCCCTGCTGACACCGCTGGCGTACCGTTCCTTCCGGAACCATCAGATTACGTAGGAGTTTCGTGACAGACTTCCAAGCCCGCTGCGACAGCTGCAGCAGGCTTTTTTGCGGTACCATGTATAATAAAAATCATCCGGATATGTAACCTTTTCGAATCTGCGGCAACTACTAGTTATGAGTGAGAAGCCCGAGAGGATGAATGGCATTGCAAAGCTTCCATCAGCTGTATACGGATTACCGCAAGGATGTGTTTTCCTTCCTGCTCCGGCTGTCCGGATATGAGCAGGAATTGGCGGAGGAACTGACCCAGGAAACCTTTTACCAGGCTATCCGGTCCTTCTCCAAATTCAGAGGCGAATGCCACGTGAAAACATGGCTGCTTCAGATCGCCAAGAATGTATTTTATCAAGAGATCCGGAAGAAACAGCGCGGCAGAAGCCTGTTACGCTCCATTCTTTTTAATCTGGAGAAAAGTGAGCCTGTATCCTTGCACCAGCAAGTGGAGGACAAGGAGAAGCTCGCGGCGGTTCTCAAGGTTCTGGATACCTTTGATTCGAGGACAAGGGATGTGATGCTGTACCGGTTTTATTCCGATTTAAGCTACGCGCAGATTTCAGCCATGCTGAACATAAGCGAAAGCTCAGCCAAGGTCATTTTTTTCCGGGGCAAACATGCTCTTCAATCGAAATTGCGGGAGGGTTACGGATATGAAATATGATTGCGAAATGATCAGGGATCTGCTGCCCCTGGTGCAGGATGATATGGCCAGCCCGGCCAGCCAAGCCGCAGTTGCCGAGCATATGAAGGGCTGCGAAGCATGCCGCGTATGGTTTGAAGGGATGAAGCAAGGAACGGAGCAGAATAAGGAGATAAACGGGACGGAAGTCACCGATCACTATAAGTCCCTTGCCAGAAGGCTTCGTTTGCGCAAAATGCTGACCTCGGTGGGGCTGGTTTGTATCGTGGGTTTGGTGTTGATCACCTCCATTGCATACACACAGGGAGTGCGCCTCAGTGCAGAACAAGCTGCCGGAACCAGCCGTTACGTGGACGAACAATCCACTCTGCTGGGAGAGGTGGAGGTGGGAGCGTATAAGGTATTTTTCTATGAAAATGAAGACAAGTACCGCACCGTCCTGACGAAGCAAAGCTTCGGCCTGTGGAAAAATAGCAGCTCCTCCTGGGCTAACAAAACGGAGGATCAGGTGAAGCTGGTGGGCTGGAGCAGTATGGGAGAAGGAAGGAACAGCCAAGGCGTAACGGCCATTCCCGTACAAAGCCTTGACCCGCAGGTAGCCTATGTTGAAATGGGTCCGGACAAGGAGCGGCAAAGACTTGATTTGGCCTCTGGGGAAACCGCCATATTTGCCTGGGACAGCCCCATCCGATGGAATGATCTGAACGGCATCGCTTATTCCGGCGACGGCAAACCCCTGTATAAGCTTGGCTATGATACATCGAAGAATCCTATTCGCACCGATGAATTAAGATGGCTTGCCGTCAACCCGGCTAATAATGCCTCCCATTAAGAGGCGAAGCGTAAACGCAGTGCCACCATGGCCGCCAGCATCAGAATGAGACCGGATAGCATATAGACGAAGATAAGCGAGCTTTGGGCCACCAGCATACCGGAAAGAGCTGTACCGATCAACGTGCAGCCGGTAAATACAGGAGTAATAAGACCATTAATCCGTCCGATATATTCAGCTTGCACCAAAGTCAGCATATAGGTGCCGATTACAGTTTGTGTCAAAGCCAGAAACAGGCCGGTAACCAGCCGCATCCCGCCTGTCAGCACAGGCCAGACCGACCATACTTCAATCATGGTGCCCGCTCCCAACAAAAGCAAACCGGCAAACACCACCCTTTTGCCCTTCAACCGGCCGGACAGACCGGCCGCGATAATGGCCCCGATCAAGAGGCCTAAGCCGGACAAGGCGGTAAACCATTGCAGGTCCGCTTCCGCGAGACCCAGCCGTTGGGTTACCAGAAAAATATCCAGCGGAGCGGTCAAGCCTGCTCCCAAAGCAAGGACGCCAAACATGACCAGCAGCACCTTTAGGTTCGCCTGTTCCCGCATATAACGGATTCCGCCGCCAAAATCCCCGATTAACATGCGCAAAGACAGCCTTTCCATGAAAGGCGGCGAATCCGGCAGGAACAGCAGCAAACAAGCAGATAGGGCAAAAATCACCAGCAGGCTGCCCAGCGAAACCATCACTCCGAAAGTGTAGTAAACAAAGGTGCCGAGAATGGGACCCAGAATGATAAACAGCGAGCTAACCATCTGAATCATCGCTATGGCAGCCGTCAATTCCTTTTCCGGAACATGGGTTTTCAGCAGCTTGGATGAGGAAGGCTGAGAGAACTGGGACACAATCGCGGAAATCATCGTCACCACAAAAACAGCCTGCCAATATCCCCATGCCACCACGAATAAAATCGGCACAATGGAGAGAAAGCTTAGAATATCCCCCCAGATCATGGTGCGTTTGGGGCGCCATCGGTCCGCCAGCACACCGCCTACCAGGGAGAAGATAAAAATCGGCGCATATTCTGCAACCGTCAGCAAGGACACCGCCACCGGATCACCTTGAGTCTGCTGCACCACATAATACAATAAAGCCATATTCCGCACCCAAATGCCCACCTGCTGCAGCACATCCGAAGCCATTACCAGCAGGAATACCCGGTTTTGCATCAAACCTTTCATCATAGCCCCTCCTTTATATAAACTGACCGTTCGGTTTACAGATGGCCAAATGTAAGAGGCCTGCCCGACATAAGGATTCTCCTACTCGGACAGGCCTCGTTCATCGGCTCTTAATTCCGTTCAACAACACATTCACCGCTTCTTGCGTATGCTTCTCCCTCTCTTCTTGGGGGAACAGCTTTGGGTAGACCAGCATTCCACTAAGCATGGTGGTGAATAACACAGCCAACCCGCTAGGGTCCACCTCAGCGAAAACCTGCTGCTCCATCCCTTCCCGGAAGATCTCCGTAAATACGTCGATCTGCACCATTGAAATCTCTACCAGCCGGTCATACACACCCTGGTAACCCTCCTGAATATTCATGGAGAACTCTTCAGCAACCTTCGTCAGAGGGCTCTGGAAGCTGTTCACATAATGCAGGCTTGCTCCCATCAGTCTGCTCCCGACATCCGGAAATTGGGGGCGGATTCCTGCCCACTCCTCCACCCATTCCCGGTTTATTTTTTCAACCATACTTACGAACAATTCATCTTTGCTGGAAAAATGGTAATAAATACTGCCCTTGCTGACCCCGGTGTGTTTGACGATATCATCCATCGAAGTAGCGGCGTAGCCCTTCTGCACAAAAAGCTCCAACGCCTTGTCTAGAATCATACTCCGCTTTTCCGAGCCTTTTGGCGTGCTCATGTTGTCCCTCCCACAAAAAACCGACCGTTTGGTTTAATTATAGCGGCTGTTGTGTGCAGAAACAAGTGGGTTTCATAATGAACCGGACATAGGGCGCAAGTAAAAAACGAAAAAGGTTGTAGCTTCCCTTTCAAATTCTCCCTTATAAATGAGAAGCAAAAAGGCGCGCCAGCTTCCAAGCTACTCATTTTATTCAAGTAAGGAGAAACCAAGCTCATTTTGCCTACAACCGCCAATTTCGTAAACGGGTATGTAGACTGGTATCTGGGCATTGGGGATGCGGCCATCGAAAGCGGCATTTCGTATTCCTCTGCAGGCTTCAAGGTTTTTCTCGGCTCCAGCTATAACGGGGTTAGCACGTATTTCGTTTCCAATCCGGTTGCCAGTCTCGCCAAAGGCCAGACCGTGGATTTGAAGCTGATCTATGACCGTGCGACGAACCGGGCAACCTTGTATGTGAATGGTTCACCTCTGCCTTGGACGAACAACGTCGACGTTGGTGCTACCTCTAATCTGTTGGGCACCTACAACAAAGTCAAAATGATTCATGGCGTGGAGGATCAGGGCGGCAGCTCATACAGCCAGGCCAGCTTCTCCCAAACTCAACTGCGTATGGACACAGCCGGAGCGGTTTATAATACATGGACATCCAATTTGTCCACGACCAGCCGGGTAGTCGTCGGTGGCGGGGATCCTGCCAGTGCCAATAAATTTACCATCTATAATTTCGCCCCGCTCATCACCAAGCTTGATCCTGCTTAATAGGAGCAACCGGGCTTAAATAAAAAGAAGGAGCTTCCTTTCGGGAGGCTTCTTCTTTTTATTTACCAAAATATCCAATCGATTCCACGTGCCCTCTCAAACATTCTTTTGCGCTCATATATTAATAGCTCAACTTTCGCAGCCTGAAATCGGCAGATAAGCCTTGATGTAACTGGGCAAAGCGGCGATCCACTG
>JAEWAA010000454.1 GCA_023391955.1 Bacillota bacterium
ATTATGACACCACCGCCGCCGTGTGCGCCGCCTGCGGACTGCTGGAGCTCTCCGAATTCGTCGGCGAATATGAGAAGCTCCTGTACGTAAAGGCAGCGCTCCGGCTGCTGCGGAAGATCGACGAGAAATTCTGCCAATGGGACCCTGCAGTGGATTCCATCGTTTCCCACGGCTCCGGCAGATACCACCGGGAATCGGACCGGGAAGTGCCCATCATCTACGGCGACTATTTCTTCCTGGAGGCCATGCTGCGGCTGTTGGAGAAGGACTTTTTAATCTGGTAACTGAAAACATGCATACGTCTAACCAAAAGCCTGATGGGGATATGCCCATCGGGCTCTTGGTGTATAATGGAATCGTTTAAGAAAGGACCGTGATCCATGGGCAAGCTGTTTTTGATCGGCGAAATCTCCAAGCTCTTCCGGATCGATATCCGGACACTGCGCTATTACGATGAAATCCGGCTGTTCACCCCGGCCTTGGTGGATGAGCAGACGGGCTACCGGTATTATGCCATTGAGCAATTCGAACGGTTAAATACGATTCTCTATCTCAAGGCGCTGAATATTCCGCTGAAGGAAATGAAGCAGTTTATCGACAACCGGAATATGGATGATGTTCTCGTTTTGCTGAAGGAGCAAAAAACCAGAACGGAAGAGAAGCTGCGGGAATATCGGCGGATCGAACAGAAATTGGACAAGCTGATCCGCCAGATTGAGGATGTGTCAAAAACAGAGGATTTGTTCAGTATTCGGGAAGTATGGCTTCCGGAGCAGAAGCTGATCCTGCTGAAGCAGCGGATTCAGCCCGGGGACAACCTGGAGATGTCCATCCGGTTGTTGGAGAATAGCGGCAACTTGACATCCAGCATCTTTCTGGGGCAAGTGGGGTTAACCGTATCCGCCGCTAATCTGGAGAAGGGGCAGTTTGACGAATACAATTCCATCTTCGTCTTTGTGGAGCCGGATCAACCGCCCCCTTCGTCAACGGCGTTGAAGATTCTTGCCGGGCAGCAGTACCTGCTGGTCCGCTTCATCGGCACCCATACGGAGGCTGCTCCCCATTACGAACGGCTGCTGGCTTATGCCCGGGAAAAGGCATATCAGATAACAGATGATGCTCTGGAAATCACCTATGTGGATTATGGGCTCTCCCAGGATACCTCCCAATTCGTAACGGAAATCCGCCTGCCGGTAAAATCGTCTTGACCCTCCAGCTGCTGGAGGGTTTATGCTCTCTACAAACAGAACAGAGGAGAGAGCAGCTATGATCGGAACCATCGTCAATACCGCTACAATTCTTGCAGGCAGTCTGGTAGGAAGTGTGTTCAGGAAGGGTATGAAGGAAACCCACCAAACGGTTCTGATGCAGGCCATGGGACTGGCAGCGGCGGCGCTGGGGATAAACGGGATCGCTTCGTATATGCCGGACAGCCAATATCCGGTGCTGTTTATTGTCAGCCTGGCAGTGGGCGGATTAATCGGCCAGCAGCTTGATCTGGAGCGGCGGTTTAAAGAGACTGTGGCCCGGTTTTCCAAGGGGAATCTGGCTGAAGGTCTGTCGACGGCCATATTGCTTTTCTGTGTGGGCACCATGTCCATTCTGGGGCCCATCGAAAGCGCCCTGCGCGGCAACCACACGTACTTGTTTACCAACGCCATCCTGGACGGGGTCACCTCGATTGTACTGGCCTCCACCTTCGGCATCGGCATTATGTTATCCGCCGTGGTGCTCTTTTGCTGGCAGGGGGCGCTTTACATGACGGCAAGCGCATTGGCCGGCTTCATCACCCCGGAGCTCCTGACCGAAACCTCCATTATCGGCGGCGTGCGGATTTTCTGCTCCGGGTTTAGTTTTCTTGGGGTGGGGAACATCAAAACCATGAATCTGCTTCCGGCCCTTCTGGTACCGGTGGTCTTTATCGCTGTCAGATCCGCTTTCTAAAAAAGCATGTCTGATTCCGCCACCTCCCGGGTATATTGTAGTAAACCATACCCGAAGGAGCGTATCCGCCTATGCCCAAAAACAATCTCTACCGGTTTATCAATCTGCTGTTTTACCTGGGTGTCATTGTAGTCAATGTGCTTGCCGTTACCCTTCCGCTGGGAGGCAACAGCACCGGGGAAATTTCGGACAAATACCATACCTCCATCACCCCGGCTGGTTATGCCTTTTCCATATGGGGACTGATCTATCTGCTCCTGGCCGGCTTTATCCTCTATCAATTTCGGGCGCAGGGAGATTCCGCCAAGCTGATCCGGTCCATCAGCATCCCCTTTATCGTAAGCTGTGCGGCCAATATGACTTGGCTGCTCCTGTGGCACTACCTGCAAATTGAGCTTTCCGTGGCGGCCATGGTGGTGCTTCTGGTTTCCCTGATCGCGATCTACCGGAAAACAGCCGGTCTGGTCTCCCCTACTCCAGGCGAAGGCTGGCTGGTCAAGCTGCCCTTCAGCATCTACCTGGGCTGGATTTCCGTAGCCACCATCGTCAATGTGAGCATTGTGCTCAAGAAAAACGGCTGGGACGGCTTCGGCCTCTCCGATACCGCCTGGGCAGTGATTATGCTGTGTGTAGGCGCATTGCTTGCGGTTCTGGTGAGTTATCCCTACCGGAACTGGGCGTACCCGCTGGTGTTCGTGTGGGCTTATGTTGCAATTGCGGTGGAGCAGCGGGACAGCTCCCGGGTGTACATGACCGCCCTCATCCTGGCCGGGTTAATCCTGATTTATACCGTGTGGATTGCCTATCTGAAGCTTTCCGGGCGCCGGAGCACAGGCCGCTAAACCGTCTGCTCCATTTTCGCCGCAACTTTGTGCCACAGCTCCTTTTGCAGGAAGCTGCCCTCCACCTGCTCCTCCATATCCAGATACATGGAATACGGGACGGAAAAGGATAGCATATCCGCTCCCACCATGGGACGGACGGTAATGTCCAGCAACCCCACGACTGCCCTTGGATGCTCCTTTTGCGCCTCGGCATAGGGCAAGAGGAAAACGGATTGGCAGCCGGAGCCGAAGGGGATCATCACATTTTCAATGCCGGGTCGGTAGTAGTTGGCCAGGACCGTAAGGGCCGACAGCTGGTTGGTATTGACGTAGAAACTAACCAGCTCCGGCTTTTCCACGGAGGCATCCACTTGGGATAAGGGCTTCATAATCACGTAGGAATAAGGAATGTCGGTGATCGGCAGACAGCGGACGAAATCCTCCCCAAGCTCCGGGTTCTTCAGATAACCCTCTCCCTCGAACCTGCCCTCTTGACCCACGGACAGGAAATATTCGATTCCGCCGGGATAGTTGGGAAACTGGCCGAAGCCCAAGCCCGCTTTAGCGCCGGGACAGCCGGTGGTTTTCCGCTCGAACACCACCGTTTTTCCTTTTGCCGCCGCAATGTATAACGGAATGGTGCAGCTCCAGCGCCCTTCCTTACCCTGGAGCGCCCCTTCCGGCTTCTCATCGCTCAACAGCACGGCCACCGGTTCAAATTTCAGGCCTAATTCCTTCGCCAAACGGCTTTCCATACATGCGGCCTCCTTCTTAATCCCATGGTTTAGTTGTCACGACAACTTTATATCCAAAAAAATTTAGTTCAAATTAGCATACATATGATTCAGCAGCCGTTTCATTTCCTCTACTTGTGCCTGCTCCATACCCGCGGTCACTTCATCCTGCAGCTGTGTGACCTTCGCAATCAATTTATCCTTGATAGCCCAGCCCCGTTCGGTCAAATATATCTGGTAAGCCCTTCTGTCCGTAGGGTGAAGCTTCCGCAGGATCAGCCCTTTGACCTGGAGCTTCTCCAAGATCCGGTTGGTGTTAGGCTTATCCTTATAGATCAGATCCGCCAGCTCCTTAGGCGATACTCCTTCCTGTTGCCACAGGCAGGTCAGGACAGACCATTGCTCTGGTGTGATGTCATCCTCCTTGAACCGCTGGAACAGCTGGTTCTTCAATTTGGTATTGGTTTTGTTCAGAATAAAGCCCAATGATTCTTCCAATCGAAAATCCATCGTTTGTTCACCTCAGTTGTCATGACAACCATATTGTATTCTTTTTCCAAAAATCCGTCAATATGCCTTGATCAAGATGGCAAGCAGGACTAAGATGGGAGGATATCCCTTCAGCCAGAAAAGGAGTGTATCCCCAATGAATATCGAGGAGCATGTGAAATTCATCAACCCCGCCTCCCTGCCGGCAGGTCCGGGCTACAGCAGTGTGGTGGAAGCCACCAATGTAACCACCATCTACATATCGGGGCAGATCGCGTTAAACCCGGCAGGGGAAATTGTCGGAGCAGATGACCTGGCCGCCCAGACCAAGCAGGTTTTTGAGAATATCCGGCACGCCTTGGAGGCCGCTTCCGTCGACTTCCGGCATGTGGTTAAACTGACCTTTTTCCTGACGGACATCTCCCGGATGCCAATTGTCCGGAGCATCCGGGACGAATACATTAACCTGGCTAACCCGCCGGCAAGCTCTGCCGTGGAGGTGCGCAGACTGATTCGGGACGAGCTGCTTATTGAGGTGGAGGCCATTGCGGTAAGGCCGTAAACAACCTAAGAGGATACATGCCGGAGCAGCATGTCCACGAATTCACGGGGGATATTGCCCCATTCCTCCTGGCGGGCCAGAATCAGCTTCTGGAGAAGACCCAGCATAGCCGTAAACAGGAATTGCGCGGTTTCCACTGTGTCCATCCCGGGCTTGAGCAAACCCTGCTGTATCCCCTCCTCCAGCGCCTCCCTCAGGAAATGCTGCTCCTTCTTCTCGCGGATAAAACGGTTGTAATCCTCCTTCAGCTCCGGGTTGGCCTCATAGGCGGCATAGTGCAGGTCAAACATCAGAATAAACTTGATGCAGCCAGGTTGAACCCGGGCAAAATCCACCCAGGCCTCCAGCATGGCGGCAAGCTTCTCCCTGCCATTTGCTCCGGCATCCGCCTTCTCCGTTACGAACTGGGCCATATGCTCCAGCAGATCCTTCTGAACCTGGAAGATCAGCTCATCCATCCCTTGAAAATGCTTATAGAAGGTAACCCGGCTGACTCCCGCCCGGTCACAAACATCCTTGATATTGACTTGAAGAAAGCTCATCTGCAAAAAAAGCTCCTTACCGGCCGCGACCAGCTCCTCGCGGTTTTTGTTCTTCAGGTGCTGGTGCCAGTTCTCACTCATGGGCGGCAACTCCTGCCTTCTGCGGTTTTGAGCCTGCTCCCCCTGTCAGGAAAAGAGTGCCCATCAGAATGATTGCCCCCAAAATATAGGGCAAATTGATGTGCTTGTCAAACAATCCTCCGGCGGCGAGCGGCCCCAGAATATTGCCCATGCTGGTGAAGGTTGTGTTCAGCCCTGAGGCGTACCCCTGCCGGTCCCCCGCGGCATTGGCAATGAGTGTGCTGACGGTTGGCCTTAAGAAAGCATTAAAGGCAAAAAATAGGGCGGACACTGCCAACAGATAGACGAGATTCACTTTGACCAGCATCAGCAGAAGGGCGGCTCCTGTCATCACGAGAGACAGCCGGATCAGCTTTGTTTCCCCCAGCCACCGGATGAACCGGTCCAACAGCCAAACCTGCACAATAATCCCGATGAGGGCCCCCACCGTGATAATAATCGAAATTTTGCCGGCATCATATTCATATTTCTGCTCCACAAACAGGGCATACACCGTCTCGTAATTCACCAGACCGAAGGTCATCACCAGGATCAGCAGCAGATACCGGAAATACGGAGTCCGGATGGCATTCATCATTTGACGGGTAAACGGCTCCCGTTGAATATGGCGGCTCGCAAGCCGCCGCTCCGGCGGAAGAGACTCCGGCAGAAGAAGTGTCAGCAGTGTAGCGGCGAGACTCAAGCCGGAGGCCACAAAATACGGCGCACGTATGCCAAAATGGGCGATGAGTCCACCTAATCCCGGCCCCAGCACCATGCCCAGGTTCATGGCAGCCCCCAGATACCCCATTCCCTTGGCACGGGTATCAGGGGTGGTAACATCCACCACATAGGCCATATTGGAGGGAACCATCAGCCCCAGTGCGATTCCGCCAATAAAACGGGCTGCATACAACAGCGGCAGTGTGTTGGATACGGCAAAGATAAAATCGGATATCACCGTCAGGAAAAGTCCGGCCATAATCAGCTTTTTGCGCCCCCATTTATCGGAGAGCTGGCCGCCGATAGGGGAGAACAGAAACTGCGCCGCGCCGAAGGCGGCAATGAGATAACCGGCTTCCGTCCCGGCCGCGTCAAACTGCTTCAGATATTCAGGCAGAATAGGGATGACCATCCCTTGGCCCAGCAGGGCAATAAACAAATTCATCATCAGAATGTAGAGGGGCAGTTTCGCTGAACGGGGTAATGAGGTATTCATTTCTTCATCTCCATAGTTTACATGATGTAAATAGTTACACAACGTAAACCATTCTAGCAAACGGAATGGGTTTTGTACACTCCCTTCTTGGCAAGTTTTATCTTGCTATGCATGGATTTCTTACATTAAAATGGAAATATTATATGTCTTAACAAAGTGAGGGACTTTCCCATGAAAATGATAAAATTGAAACCGAAATTAGCGGCGATGCTCTCCATTGGAGTTTTTGCCGGAAGTCTTACCGTTTCCGCTGCAGCCGCAGCTTTTCGTGATGTACCCGCGGATTTTTGGGGCCAGGCTCATATTCAATGGGCCATGGACCAAAAAATTGTTGACGGTTATCCTGATGGTACCTTCAGGCCAAATTCGGCCATCAGCCGCGATGAATTTGTATCCATGCTGATCCGCGCCTATAAACCCATGGACTTGAAGGGAACCTCCGCAAACGGAAGCTGGGCAGACCCATATTGGGCTTATGCGGCAGAGATGGACTGGACGCCTGACAACGGTGATTCCCTGGCTTTTACCAGAGGAGAAGCGGCCCAATACCTGGTGAATGCTGCGGGAAAAAAATACAATGTGGAGGATTCGGTTCAATATGTACTGGATCTGGGGTTAAGTGACGGAAAAAATGGAAAACACCTAAGCGGATATGAAAAGGATGGCAAGCTGACAAGAGCGGAAGCGGTTGCCTTTATTGAACGTTTCCAGCTTCGTTACAGCACTCTGCATGCCAGTCCGGGGCTTGAATCCAAGTACGACCGTACCGTTGAATTTGAGGTATATGAAAACAAGAGCTTCACCATTCTGCTTCCCAAGAGTTGGAACCAACAATATGAAGTTGCCGTCCATCAAAATCAAGATCAGACGGAAACCTACGAATTCATCCATACCGCGAACAAAGCTTTTGGCGGAACCCTGTTTACCATTACCATTTGGCCGGCTGAAGAGTGGTCTATTCAAGAAGAAGATGTTGTAAAAGCCTTGCGGGTAGAGAAAATCGGAGAACGGGGCGACCGTATATTCACCATACGTACCGCCTCGGACGTCCAATATAACGTGGAGGATACCCATTTGAAAAACGAGTATCTATCCTTGGTTAAGGACATCATAGCGAAGAATTATTCTGTATATTTCCAATTGCCATAATGGATCAATGACCTTCGGAAACCGCGGCCCAATTTCATACAATTTACTTGCCTATTGCCCGCATGATAAAATGAGAGCATACCCCAAGGAATCCTCATTAGTGGAGCAGCCGCTTCGAGGACTTTGATTTGGACAGGAGACTTGAAATGGATAACCAGCTTGAACAGCTTAGAACGCTCAAAAATAATCTGACCCGCTTTATGATGATGTATAAGTTTGCTCTGGAGGAGCTTGAAACCAAAATCCGGATCTTGAACGATGAATTTCATTCCTTGCATGAATATAATCCTATTGAGCATACCAAATCCCGAGTCAAATCGCCGGAGAGCATTCTGAGGAAGCTTTCCCGCAAGGGCGTGGGCGATTCGCTCTCCAGCATCAAGGAGAACATCCGGGATATTGCGGGTTTGCGTATTACCTGCTCCTTCACCGAGGATATCTATTGGATCAGCAGCATGCTTCAAAGCCAGGAGGATATTACCGTGGTGGAGGTAAAGGATTACATCCAGAACCCCAAGCCCAACGGCTACCGCAGCCTTCACCTGATTCTCCAGGTTCCCGTATTTATGTCGGACCGGCAGGAGCTGGTGTATGTAGAGGTCCAAATCCGCACCATCGCCATGGACTTCTGGGCGAGTCTTGAGCATAAGATCTTCTACAAGTACGAAGGCGATGTGCCCAAACGCCTGCTGGATGAACTGACGGACGCCGCGAATTCCGCTATGGCGCTGGACATGAAGATGGAGAAGCTGCATAAGGAAATCGAAACCATTAAACTGACCGATGTTACCCATAACACAACGGCTCTGGAGAAATTACTCCCCCCTTTAAGCCAGGAGGTCAATATCCCGCAAGCCCTCCTGAAGCTGGCCAATTCGCCGAATTGGTAAGACAAAAAAGACATATGTATGTTATACTGTGGGTAGAATAAGAAAAGAGGAGCTGCGTGAACAGCCCCTCGATTGTGCAGCAACCGCTTGAAAGGCGGTCGGCTTCGGGTAAACTGGCTCAAAAATAGACCGTTAACCTTTGGCGAGGGCGGTCTACATCAAAGATTTTGATAGACCCGCATACTTTAAAAACAAGCCGCCAGGACCCTTGATGGGCATCTGGCGGCTCTTTCACATGCCTTTATTTCTTCCCTGCCGTCAATGCGTAGCTGTGGCGGATCATATCGCAGATGTCCTCCTCCGGTACCGAGCCGTCGAGGATAATGGAATTCCAATGGTTTTTGTTCAGATGGTAAGCCGGAATAACGGAGGTATACATCTGCCTCCACAGCTCCAGAAATCCCTGCTCACACTTCACATTGATCCAGATATGGCCTTCTTTTTCGAAAATCCAGGCAAATACCTTCCGGTTACTCCGATGCCTCATCACGGTCCAATTGGCGTCGCGGAAGGGGTAGTCCTCATAGACATTCCCCAGACTCAGGCTATACCTGATGGCGGCTTCTCTTGTTTCCATGCTCTCTCCACTCCCTCATGACCGGAGTTTCTCGTTTATTCCGTCTCCGTCTGGGGAACCCGGTTGGGCAGCCCCCAAACCACCAGCCAACCTACCACCGCGATGACTGCCATTATGATAAACAAGGTATGCAGACTCTGATTCAATAAGCCGCGGAGCAGGACAGCTACGGTTTCACTCAGTTCGCGGCCATGGGGAGACAGCAGGGAATTAATGTCGCCCTGGGTTATGCCCTGGGCATACAAGCCGCCTGTTTCCGCTCCGCTGGAAATCCGGCTGCTGAGCAGGGAACCCAATACCGCGGCGCCGATGGTTTGCCCCAAGGTTCGAAGGAAGGTAACCAGCGCTGTGGAGGAGCCCCTCAAATGGTAGC
>JAEWAA010000468.1 GCA_023391955.1 Bacillota bacterium
GGTTGTGGCCGAGATGAAGCATAGCGACATCTTCCGGGCCCTCTACACCGATATTCTGCTGATGGCCATCATTGTGCTGATCATGTTGCTGCTCAGCTTTGTTCTCACCTTCAAGTTTACGGAAGGGCTTCTCCGTCCCATCGGTCTCCTCTTGCGCGGGACAAGCACGATCCGGGAGGGGGATTATGATTTCCGCATTCCTCCCCACCAGTTTGCCTCCGCTCCCGAGGAGCTTCAGCAGCTGTGCGAGAATTTTAACCTTACCGGCAAAAAGCTGAAGTCCACCATTCAGATGCTGGAAATGACGGCGGTGGTGGACCAGCTGACGGAGGTTTATAACCGCAGGCATATTTTGACCGAAGGGCCGCGTCTTCTGGAAACCTGCATACGGGCGGGGCAGCCCTGCTCCGTGCTTATGCTGGATATTGATTATTTCAAAAAGGTGAATGACACCTTCGGCCATCTCGTAGGGGACCGTGTGATTATCCACGCCGCCTCCCTTCTCCTGGCCTGCATCCGCTCCTGCGATATGGTGTCCCGTTACGGGGGCGAGGAGTTTCTGATCCTGGTTCCCAATGCCCCTGCGGAGGGCGGAGTTGAGCTTGGGAACCGGATTCGCCAGGCTTTTATGGAGCAGCCTTACAGGGAGGAGGATCTGGAAATTCCCCTGACCGTCAGCATCGGCGTAGCCGATTACCGGAAGGACTACAGCTACGGCACGTCTACGCTGGAGGACATGATATCCCGGGCGGACCAGGCCTTGTACCAAGCCAAACGGATGGGGAGAAACCGGGTAGAGCTGTCAGGACAAGCTGTCCTTCGTCGCTAATCAAAAAATCTCATTAGGAGGAAAAAACATGATCAAGAAATTGGAGCACATCGGAGTATACGTCAATGATATGGATGAATCCATCACCTTTTATACGGAGGTGCTGGGTCTTCGTCTGACTGCACGCAAGCGTCTGGATAACGGAGTGGAGCTTTCGTTTCTGTCCTTTCCCGGCCACCCGGAAACGGAAATTGAGCTGATCGGGCGAGGCACGGAGGGGATGTCGGACAGTGGAATCGTCCATCATATCACCTTTAGGGTGACGAATATCGAAGCGGAGCTGGAACGTCTGAAGGGTCTGGGCATCCGGCTGTTGGATGAGGAGCCCCGCACCATCCTGGGCGGGACCCGGATCGCCTTCTTTTTCGGCCCCAACGGGGAACGTTTAGAGTTTTTCCAGCCTGCCCCTTGAACACATGGGATGGAGAGAATGGGTCAAAAGTTTTCCATCCTGTAATGATGTGAAGGATTCCGGAAAAAAAGGAAGAAATATTAAATAAGAATGTCCTCCACATTCCCTGAACGGGAGGAAAGACCCATGACCCATTTCATTCGCCGTTGGAAGTCGCCATTTCATTCTTTCGGGTTTATCTCCTGCATCCTGATCCTTGCCAATGGTCTTTTGGCCTCCACAGTGGAACTGTTCCTCCGTTCCGGATCATTGGACAAGGGTCTGTTTTGGTATTTGGCGTTATCCGATGTTCTTTCTATCGCTGCCCTGATTATCGGGGTTATGCTTGTCCTGCGTTTGCCGGTTATTTCCACTGCTGCCGCAAAGCCATCCTCCTGTCCCGATATCCCTCTGTCCGCTGCCGAGAGCGCTGCCGCTGTGGAACCGGAAATTTTGGCCGTACCGGAGGTCTCCCCCCATTATCTGGACTTATCCCTGGAACAGGATACGGATACTGGCGGGCGTCTGCGGGTGGTGGAGAGCCTGAGAAGAGCCAATATTTTTTGGAGCTCCTTGATTGAACACAGCACGGATGCTATCTATCTGACCGATTTGGATGGCAACATTCAGCGTGCCAACCCGGCCTTTGAGGCGTTGTACGGCTACCGTGAGGAGGAGGTGACCGGCGCATTTCAGCCTTTCCTGCAGGACAAGGACGCGCCGGAATTTCTGGAATTGATCCGCAAGGTCAAAAACGGGGAAGAGGTAAGCGGGTACGAAACCGTCCGCCAAACCAAAGCAGGCAAAGAAATTCATGTCAGCCTGACTTTGTCTCCCGTACGTCTGGATGATGGGGAGCCCGTTGCGCTGGCAGCCATCAGCCGCAATATTACCGAACGCAAGGAGACGGAGGAGCTGCTCCGCCGCTCCGAGAAGCTGTCGGTGATCGGCCAGCTTGCCGCGGGTGTGGCCCATGAAATCCGTAATCCCCTGACCACGCTGCGCGGCTTCGTCCAGCTGTTCAAGCAGCGCCAAACCGGAAACCAGGAATATCTGGATCTGATGCTGGACGAAGTGGAGCGGATCAACTTTATTGTCAGCGAGTTTATCATTCTCTCCAAGCCCCATTTGAACCAATTTCTGTTTAAGGACCCCGGTGAGCTTCTGGAGGATACGCTTCGGGCGCTCCAGCCGCAGTCTCACATGAGCGGTGTGCGGCTGGAAGCCGGCATTGAGCAGAATTTGCCCCGGATGCTCTGTGAGGAAAATCTTGTGAAGCAGGTGTTTCTGAACATCATCAAAAATGGAATGGAATCCATGCCTGAAGGGGGAGTAATGAAGATTGATGCGGCACTTGAGGGACAGGAACGGATCAAGTTCCGCTTCATGGACCACGGGTCCGGGATCCCCCCGGATATGCTGCGCCGCTTGGGTGAGCCGTTCCTGACCAGCAAGAAGAATGGAACGGGATTGGGAATCATGGTCAGCCAGCAGATCATTGCCAACCATAAGGGGAGGCTGCATATTACCAGCGAGCTGGGCAGGGGCACCTGTGTGGAGATTGTGTTTCCTGTGAATTTCCGCCAGCTGTCGGAGGACCTGGACGCAGAGGAGTGGGAGGCCTTGCCCGAAACCAGGGTCACGGTCCAAGCCTGTCCTCCCCATATTACCACCACCGGCAGAGGAAGCTGAGCCGGATGGAGACGAAGAAAGCGGGCGATGCCGGATGGCATGCCCGCTTTCCGCTGTCCAAGGTTATCCGCCGAAGGAATCGCGGAACGCCCGGTTCAACTCCTCCTCCCCCACATTCCACAGCGGGGCGATGGAGGGGCTCACTTCCTTTTCCCACCAGTCCGCCAGAACCTTCCGGTTGCTCCCGTTCTCCACAATCCACAGCAGATTCAGGGCTACCTTCTTGAAGTACAACTCCTCCGCCTGCTTCAAGGGTTCGGGGGCGATATAGGTTTTCAGCCTCTTAATGGTCCGGTACAGCTCCTTTTGGCAGGAGCGGCGAATTTGACGGGCTGTGGGAAGAGGCTTTTCGTGCTTGGCATTGCGCATGGGATTGGTTTGCATGGATACCACCAGCCTAATCGTATCTTGGAAGACATAAGCAGTGTATGCGGCGGGGTCCCAATGGGCGACAGATCTTAAAGTCAGCCCTAATCCACCACAATGT
>JAEWAA010000497.1 GCA_023391955.1 Bacillota bacterium
GGCAATTTTGTCGTATACCCCGAAGCTGGTCAGGATGACCGAAATCAAGATCATCGTGGCTACCGTGGGGTTGCCTGAGGTTTCTTTGTCAAAATGGAGCCATTTCTCATAAATGAAGGTGAAGCATTGTCCGATTACACAGATCAGACCGCCAACAAAAAAAGCGCGCACACAGTTTTTGCCGATGGGCCGTTTAGGCGCAACCTGACCGGCGAGCTTCTGGTATTCCTGCTGCTTTTTGGCCTTTTTTTGCGCGTCGTAGCTTTGATTGGCCATGGTAACCCCTCCTTCTGTTATTTCCGCCCGCGTATCTTGCGCCGATTGCCGGGTGGTTTGAACTTGTCCTTGTAGAAATCCGTATACATTCCCCCGTTTTCGTCCACCACGGCCAAAAACACATCATCCACCTTGGTTCCCGACTGTTGGAGGCGCTTGTCCAGCCATTGGCGGTTAAAGCCCAACGCGTCTAACCCCTCGTCCTGAATCGTGCCGTCCATAATGACCGCCTGGGGCGGCCGGATGCGTTTAGGATGCTGGCCGATGTCCTTAGGGGTAAGCGGCTGATTCTCCTCCTTCAGAAGCACACTCAAATCCCCGCTGGCCTCCAGGATGGCAAATTCCACATCCGCCGGATTAAACACACTTTTGGTGCGCAGCTGCTCCAAAAGCTCGTCCGTGGTGTAACGCTCCTTGCGGAGGTTCCGCTCGAGGATTTTGCCGGACTTGATGAATACCGTCCCTTTGCCCTCCAGGAGGACACGGATCATCTTGCTTTTCATAGCCAGCAGTTCGGCCAACAGCGGGAAAGAGAACCACACAAACATGGCGATGACACCATGCATGTAGTCTGCCTCCACATCCGTGGACAAAAAGCCGGCCAAATCCCCGATTACGATCCCCGTTATATATTCGAAGAAGGTAAGCTGGCTAATCTGTTTTTTCCCCAGAATGCGGGTCATCACAAAGAGCATGATCAGAGCGCCCACTGCTCGAATAGTAATTTGGCCCCATCCCAACATGTGTACCTCCTCCATTCCAAGCCCTGAGCTTCAAGACAAATTATGTGTAAAACCGCCGCAAAATATGAGAAAAAAACAAAAACCCCCGGAAACCGGACAGGCTAACCCGTCGGTCTCCAGGGGCAACGCATAGTCGATCTACATAAAAAGAAGCAATACCAGCACCAGCAAAATAAATAAAACCAAGATTAAAATCATGGAATCTGAAGCTGCCATATTCAATGCTCCCATCTATACCGGAATACATGATATCTTATGCCGGGCGAATGGGAAGGGGAACCGATCAGGCTAATCGAACGGATACGGAATCTTGCTGCCGCGCCCGCAGCTGGGCACGTTGAATGCTGACGATCAATCCATCCAACTCCTGGCTGACGGCAATAACGCCAGGGTCACCCAGATTGCCATTCTTCTCGTCCACCAGACGGTACAGCCGATTGGTGAGAGCTTCCAGGCGTTGGTGAATATCGTGATCCGGCATACACTCACATCCTTTGTCGCATTGTCCAACCCGTTCCTGATAAGGACAGTATATGATGAAAGGAAAATGGACAACCGTGACGCATCTCACATTTGCCGAATGATCGGGAAACGGAGGAAGAAACGTTTATTTTTCGTCACAATTCATCCATATTTTTGAAGCCGCTGTCGATACCACTTTTTTCCTGAAATAAAAAGAGGATTGCCTGGCAGCGGAGGTCCGCTTCCGGCAATCCTTGTATGAGGAATCTTAATTATTGCTGCTGTAAAAGCTTGATGCGGTACGCTTCGGTTTCCAAGGCACGGATTTCATCCAATTCCTCCTGGGTCAGTACCTTCGGTGTCCCGGCAGCTTTGGCCAGAAGATAAATCCGTGCACTCTCCTCCACAACCTCCGTCCGGTAATATGCCTCACGCAGATTGCGGCCGACTGCCACCAGACCGTGGTTGCCAAGCAGCAGAGTGGTATATTCATTGATTTTTTCTTTGACTGCATTGGCCAGCAGCGCTGTGGTGGGCACCACGTACGGCACAAAGCCTGTTTCACCCGTCAGGGCCGCCTGGTCGGGAAACATAATCGGCAGCTTCTCGCCGATGAGTCCGAAGGCAATGGAGTTGGCGGGATGGGTATGAATCATGGCCCCGATGGAAGGATTGGCCTGATAGCCGTACAGATGCATCAGCACTTCGGAGGAAGGGCGCAGGCCGGGTGCAGCTTGAACGGAACCGTCCGCTATGGATACGGCTACCCATTGCTCGGGGAGAATCTCCTCCAAGGCGAAGCCGCTGGGCGAAACCAGCATGGTGTCCCCGTCACGGGCGGAAATATTGCCGCCGGGCCCCACGACCATTCCCTTCTCGACAATTTTCCGGGCATACTTGCACAGCTCTTCGCGAACCGATACAGCTTGAGACATGCGGGCACCTCCTAAAGTGTTGTTGGCTTTAAAACTAGTCAAGCTTGCTTCCAATATGACAAGTGCCGGGCAGTCGGAGATTCCTTTATGCGAAGCGCTACGAAATGCAAAAGTGCAGTTATTTTCCTGATAGCACTCCCGCTACGTACAGCCAACTGCAAAAATGCAGTTATTTTACTGAGCCATGCCCATTTGGGAGTTTTTTTGCACGGAATAACTGCACTTTTGCAGGATAGCTGCCCATTTAAACCAATTTGGTCGAATTTAGCTGCACTTTTGCAGTTGGGGTATTGATCTGCGTCAGCTAGGACCCTTCCTATACAGTTTGAGGCTCCTGCAGTCAGCTGCACCAACGCAGCGGACGGTATAGCGAGTTACTTATACAGCGGACCGAAGTTCTGGCAGGCACGGTAGTCTGCGCCTTCCTTATCGGCTGTTCCGTGCAGGCCCCACACCTTGGGGCGGTAGATCTTTTCTTCCGGAACGTTGTGCATGTTAACCGGAATACGGAGCATGGAGGACAGGGTAATCAGATCCGCGCCTACATGGCCATAGCTGAGAACACCGTGGTTAGCGCCCC